>NZ_JAAGPQ010000006.1:0-150487 GCF_017104985.1 Paraburkholderia sp. Ac-20342
GATCGGCGACGTCGAGCACGCGCGTCGTGATCCGCAGCGGCGCGCCGACCACGTGCGGCGCGGCGGCCTGCGCGAGCGCGACCGTGGGGCCCATGAGCCCGCAGACCAGTGCGCCTACGATCCACCCGTTGTCATTTCTCATACAGCACTCCGTCCAGGGTCCATTGCCCCGCCTTGTACGACAGGGTCTCGACGCGCACGCCCGGTTCG
This sequence comes from Paraburkholderia sp. Ac-20342, assembly GCF_017104985.1. NCBI lineage: Bacteria > Pseudomonadati > Pseudomonadota > Betaproteobacteria > Burkholderiales > Burkholderiaceae > Paraburkholderia > Paraburkholderia sp. Ac-20342. Next base: position 211 of record NZ_JAAGPQ010000006.1, read on the forward strand.
TCGAGATACTTGATCAGGCTGTCCGGCGGCATCTCGCCGAGCGCTGCCGTCATGCGCCACGTCTGCCATGTCGGCGCCGCGGGCCCCGAGCCCGGATGCAGCTGGTTCAGCGTCTGCGCCGCGAGGCTCTTCGGCGGCGGGCCCTGCTGCGGCATGAACGTCAGATCGACGCCGAGCAGCTGGAACACCGACAGCATCCGCAAGCGCACGCCGTCGAAGCCGTCGATCGGATCGTCGCCGCCCGGCCGCAACGACAGCGGCTCGACGTAGCTGGCGTGATCGCCGCTCGTGTCGATCTGCGCGAGCGGCGCGGCGGCCATCAGCATCGCGACGTTCGAGTCGCCGCGCGACCAGCGATAGCTGACGTTCGACGACCTGCACGCATACTCGTCGAGTTGCCAGCCGCCCGGCGCGAGACTCGCGAAGTGATCGACGCAGGCGCGAATGAAATCGCCTGGCGTCGGCTGCACCGCCCACGGATGCGGCGGCTCCGTCGGCGCCGCCGGCTTTGGCGGATGCAGCCGCAATTGCGTGCGCATCCGCTCGAATGCCGCCTCGCGCTCCTGCTCGATCTGGTGGCGCCGGTACGCGATCCAGCCAGCCGCCACGCCACCGACCACGACGAGCGCGGCGGCAGCGATGGCGATCACGCGCCACGGCGGACGCCGCCCGACCCGCGTCAGGTTCAGCCAGCGCGGCAACAGCAGCCGGCCGCCGCGACGCGGCAGCAGTTCCTCGATGCTGCGGGCGTAGAAGTTGTGGAAGCCCTGCACCTCGATCTGCGGATCGCCGATCACGACGTTCCAGCCGCCGAGGCCGTAGTCTCCATGCAGCCGCTCGAACACTTCCTCGCTCGAACCGACCCAGTCGCCGTTCGGCAGAAACGCGCCGTCGCGCACCGCGAAATACACCCAGCGCCCGTCCGCCAGCCTGAACGCGCCGAGCCAGTTCGGCGCGGGCTGCTGGCGGCCATCGTAGAACGCGCCTTCGGTCGCGATCACCTTCGACACCAGCGCGCCGAGCGACGGCAGCCCGAGCTGCGCGCCTTCCCGCGTGCTCGCGAACCCCGCGCCCGCGAAGTTGCGGTCGATCCGCAGCACCATCGCGTCGAAGTTCAGGCGGCCCGCGAGCTCGACCGCCTCGGCGCGCAGCGCGTGCCGGCGGGACAACGATTGCCAGAACAGCCCGCAGACGAAGCGCTGACGGCCGATCTGAATGACTTGCGTCGCCATGAACGATCCCCGGCTGCGCGCGTCAGGCGCCGTTCGTCGTGACGGGCGACAGCAGGATCACGATGACCTGGCGCGAATGATCGGCGTTGAAGCCGCCGCCGAGCGCGTAGTTCGACGGCGTGCCGATGCCCTGCCGGTTGTTCTGGTCGTTGAGATCCTCGTAGCCGCTGAGGACGAGCGTCTGGCCCGACTTCACCGCGATCCGCTGCAGGAAGTTGCGCGTATCGACGGTCGGCAGCTGGATTGTCTGGCCACCGCTCGTGAACGAATCGAGCGTCACGAGCGACGAAATGTTCGAGTAGAACTGCATCATCACCGTACCGTCGTCGAGTACGTGCGGCAGCACCGTCAGATTGAAGCCGGTCGTGATCGTGCCCGGCGTCAGCGACACCTGGGTGCCGACGTTCAGCGTGGCGATCGACGACACCGACGCGAGGTAGCCCTTCTGCTCGGCCACTTGCACGGGCACCGGCTGGTCGTTCAGCGTGGTGATCGACGCCGAGGTCCTGCGATGCACCGTGCCCTGCGACGACAGCGCGCTGATCATCGCGTTCGTCGCGCTCGCGCGGCTCGATGGGCTGATCACCGTTGCGCTCAGCGAACTGGTCTGCACGAGACTGGAGAATCCGCTCACCATGTTGAACTTCGTGCCGAGCGTCTGGTACACCGCGTTCCAGTCGATCCCGTAGCTGTCGTTGGCCGACAGCGTGACCGACAGCACCGTCACGTTCAGCAGCACCTGCCGCGCGAGCACGCGGTTCTGCTGCTCCATGAACTCGCCGACGCGATCGAGCACCTCGGGCGTGTCGGTAACGGCGATCGAGCCCGTTGCCGGCGACGTGACGACGGAACCCGCCGGCGACAGCATCGACTTGATCGCGGTCTGCAGGCTCGTATAGACCGACAGTTGCGTGTTCATCTTGATGTTCGCGGTATTGTCGGACGACACTTCCGGCGACGACGTCGAAGCCGCCCCGCCGACACCACCGCCCGCGACTCCACCACCGCCCGCGCTGCCGCCGGCGACACCGCCATTGACGCCGCCGGTGTTGCTCGCGCCGCTGACGACGTTCGTGTCGAGCTTCGAGTCGCCGGGAATCGATACCACCTGGTAGACTCGCGTCGCCGTGTAGAAGAACACGATCGCGCCGTCTTCATACTTCCACGACACGCCGAAGCGCGCCGATGCCGCGTCGAGCAGCCCGCGCAGCGTGCCGGTGGGATAGACGATGTGGATGGGCTCGGGCAACGCGGCGAGCATCGCCTGCTGCGCGCCGGCGGGCGCCGGCGACGAGCCTTGCAGCATGCCGGGCGGTAGCGGCGGCACGCCCGGCGGCAGCGTGCTGCCGGCCGCGGCGCCCACCGACGACGCGCGCGCGGCGGCATCGTCGGCGCCGTGCGCGACCTTTGCCGGCACCCGCGCGAGACGCGACACGCGATCCGCGAAAGCGCGCAGCGAATCGACCGTGCCGTCGAAGCTGGCGGGCTCGTCGAACAGCTTCGGCAGCGTCGATTGAGCGGCGATCTTCATCGTCTTGCCGGACAGCCACAGCTGGTCCTTGACGATCACGTCGTCACCCGCGACCGCGCGGTTGTTGCCCGACGCGGTCTGGCCGAGCAGCTTGTCGGCCTGTCCGAGGTCGCTCCGCGTGCTGCGGTCGAGCTGCCCCATGAGCCCCGTGCATCCGCTTGCGAGTGCCACGCACGCGACAGCGGCTGCGACATGGAAATACAGCCTGCTCATGAATTCGCTCCCTTGGCGACGACACGCAATACCCGGTTGCGCGTATAGAGAACCACCTGTATCGGTACCTGCGACGACGACAGCGCATCGGTAACCTGACTCAGCGCCTCTTGCAGCGTGCCGTGGATCGTGGCCGTCGCATCGACGGCGAAATCGGTCGGCACGTCCCAGATGAACTGCCAGCCCGCCTCGTTCGCCCAGCGCGCGAGCGCGTTGCGGACCGAGCCGTCCGAGGTGCGCATCTGCCACTCCATCTGGCCGGCCGGCGGCGCGGCGGCGGCTTCGTCCGACGGTGTTGCGGCAAGCGGTGCGGATGCTGGTGTGGATGAGACGGCTACGGGCACGAGCGGCATTGCGGCGGGTTCCATCGGGATGGAGGTCGCCGCAACAGGTGTTGTCGTTACTATGTGTTTAGCATCATTTGTATTATACGTCGCGATCGATGATGCTGGACGCGACGGCACCGCAGCGGGTGCCTCGGCGACGACGGACTCCTGCACGCGCGGAATCGGCACGCCCGCATCGGCATCCGGTTTGCCGTTCGCATTCGCATCGGCACGGACCAGCGTCATCGGCCGTGCCGGCACAAGCGGCGCGACCGGCGGTGCCGATACCGGCGGCGTGGCCGATGCGGCAACGTTTGCCGCGAAATGAACAGGCGCGTTTTGCGGCGACCATTCGGCGGCGTCCGCATGCATCTCCGCCGCGCCGTGCGGCTTGCCGGCGTGGCGCGGGTCCTGCCCGACGGTCACGACGTGCAGATCGGTGTTCACCCGCGCCTGCAGCGACGGGTCCACCGAGAGGATGTCGCCGAGCGCGCGCACCACCGAGCCGGCACGCCAGCTGACGGGCTTATCGGCCCACTCGCCTGCGTTCGGCACCATCACGCTATAAGTACGCGGCACGATCTGTTCGAGCGCGCGCAGCATCGACACGTCATGGCCGCCCTGATGCACGACGTCGCCCATCCGTTCGCCGCCGTCGACGATTACCTGCGAGCCGGACGCATGGGCGATGCCGCACAGGAGCAATACGCCGCATGCCGATATTGCAATCCGCACGCCGAGTGCTCCATTCCACCGCTTCGATGCGACACGCAGACGCGCCGCATCGCGCGGGTGTCGATGGCATTCCGCTTTGATTGATGACACTGTGATTTCCACTCTAAGAGCATCGCGCCGATGACCGGCACGTGTCCTGTAATTCCGCTTGCCCCGATTTTCGCAATCCAGCCGAAAAAAATTGCGCGATGAAATAAAATTGAAATAAAAAGGGAAATCCAAAAATTCCTTGGGCGACGGGATCGGCTAGAGTCAGCAGTCTTGCATATCTTGCCGAATTCATATTGATTATTTTTTTATATCACAATGATTGGCATTCTTTATATCTCCTGAGAGAAAAGACCGTTGCCGTTTTCGGCATCATAGTATTACCAATACTATGAAAATCGCCATAAAATAAGGCATTAACAAATCGTATATCAATCATGCGAATATCGAATAGCCAGGGCTAATAAAAAAACAACCGTCCGATTCGGCGCCGGCCGAATTCCGGCCCGCGGGGCGGAACGTAACAGACCATCACAAACTCGCGTCGAAACCGGCTCGCGATGAAAAGATGCACTCACTGCTTCACGTCGCATCTCTTCTCCAATCATTGAGTCAGGAGCCCGCCATGTTCTCGACGGTCTACTTCGCAGCATCCTCCGCCCTCGCCTCGGACGACACGCCCTCGAACGTCGTCTCGAAGATTCTCGACGGCCATCTCATCGAGGCATCGCACGCCGCCGCTCAACTCGTGGACACCGATGCCGGCCACGCGCAACCCTCGCATGCGAACCTGCAGATCCACGGCGATCTCGAACTGGCGCTCGGCCGCCACGAGGAAGCCGAGGAAACCCATCGCCGCGCGCAGAAGGCGATTCGCCACGATCGCGACGGCCTGCGCATTGCCTCGTGCCGCAACACCGGCTGGCTGGCGTTCTTCCGCAACCAGTTCAACGTGGCGCTGAGCTGCTTCAAGCGCATCGGCGAGGAAAAGGCCGCGACGCCGCGCCAGCGTCTCGACGCGCTCGTCGGTGCGACGCTCGTGTCGTTTCATCTGGGCTGCGTGCGCTCCGCATGCGGCCGTCTCGCGAAGCTCGCCGAACTCGCCGCCGCGCACGACGATCGCCGCTGGATCTACGTGGTCGAGGCGATCCGCCGCGATCTGTTCGCGCAGCACGAGCTGCATGGCGCCGAGCGGCTCGCCGACCACATCTACTGGCGCTCGGTGCTGACCGAGTTCGATATCGCCGAAGCGCCGGTGCGCGGCAGCGCGCCGGAAGGCACGGCGCTGCCGCTGCTCGCCGGACGCCTCGCGCATCTGCGCCATCTGCTCTCGCTCGCCGAAGGCGGCGCGATCGGCGGCGACGAGTTGCACGAGCACCTGAACTGGAGCCGCAAGTCCGGGCTCGCCGACTACCACCGCAGCCTGTGCCTCGAAATCACGCTCGCGGCGATCGCCGGCCAGGTCCGGCCGCTCGCCGAATCGATGCTCGACGCCTCGGGCGCGGCCGCATCGCAAGGCACGCAGCACGCGCGCTGGTATCTCGACTATCTGTACTGCCGCGCGAAGGTGATGCAGCAGCAGATGCGCACGCAGGAGTTCTCGCACTACTACGGCCGCTACGCGCTCGCATCGATCCAGCACGTGCGCACCGATAACCAGTCCATGTCGGGCGCGCCGGCCGACGCGGCGAAGGCCGACCGCGCCGCACCGCGTTCCGACGACGTCAGCGCGCGGCTGCCGGCGAAGTACCGCCGCGCGTACCGCTACCTGATGGACAACCTCGACCAGAAGGATCTGTCGGTCCGCGAAGTCGCGTCGCACATCGGCGTGACCGAGCGCGCGATCCAGGCCGCGTTCAAGAACCATCTCGGACTGTCGCCGAGCGAACTGATCCGCCGCCAGCGGATGGAGCGAATCCGCGACGACCTGCTCGACGACGACACGCCGGTCACGCGCGTGCTCGACGTCGCGCACAAGTGGGGCGTGCGTCATCGCTCGACGCTGATCAACGGCTACCGCCGCGTGTTCGAGGAAGCGCCGTCGCAAACGATGGGCCGCTGATTTCCGTCCGCACGTCCGCGTGCGGCGACGACGACAACGCCGACCGGCCCAGCGCGACACGCGCATGAGCGGTCGGCGTTTCGTTTCGGCGGGCTGGGCGCGATGCCCGCGCCGTGTCATTCCCATGGCGATATTTCCGTCGTCCTGCTCGCCGTGCCCCGCCTCTTTCCTGTCATCCCCGATCCGGAATCCCACCATGTTCAAACCACCTCGTGCGCTGCAACTGGCGCTCCTTTCTGTCCTCGCCTCGAGCCCCGAAGCGCGGGCCGCGCCCGACTGCTTCGCGTCCGCCGCGTCGTACCAGCACGTCAGCCCGCTCGTGCTGCGCGCAATCGCGTGGCAGGAATCGCACGGCAAGGCCACGGCGATCCATCGCAACACGAACGGCTCGACCGACTATGGAATGATGCAGATCAATTCCGTCCATCTGCCGACGCTCGCGCACTACGGCGTCTCGCAGCAGGACCTGATGAACCCGTGTTCGAGCGTCTACGTCGCCGCGTGGCGGCTGCACAAGATGATGGTCAAGTACGGCAACACCTGGGCGGCGGTCGGCGCCTATCACTCGGAAACACCGGCCGAGCGCGATCGCTACGCGCACTCGATCAAATCGCTCGTCTTGCGCCTGTCGAACGTGCCGCCGGCGCTGGACGAATGAGGCCGAGCGAGGCGCGTGCCGCGGCGTTCGTGCCGTGGCCGTACGACGCGAATCGGACCGAATGCTTCGTATCGCGAAGCATTCGTCTTTGTGGAAGCCGATAGGTATCGATGCGGCGATCGATGACGGCGTAGCAAAGCGGATTGGCAAATACAACGATGCGCGGCGCGATGCACGACGTACAGGGAATTCGACGGCGCGATCCGGCGACGTAAACCAGAAAACCCGCAGGCGCTGCCTGCGGGCCATGATTTCGCGAATCGGGTGTTCGGCAACGGCGATGGTGGTGAATTCGGGCCATGCGGCCCGAGCACCACCTTCGCTTATTGCCCCTTCGCCGCGTCCTTGATGTTGTTGACGCCGGCATTCGCGACCGATGCAAGCGCGCCCGTCAGCGCCTGGCTCTGCTGGATCAGCGCCGCGTTGAGCGTATTTTCGTTGTTGATACGGGCCATCTCCGTCTGCTGCTTCAGCATTTCATGCTGCTGCTGTTTCATCTGGTTGAGCTGGCCGCCGGCTATGCCCGTGCTGAAGGGCGTAGGCGAGATCATGTTCGCCGCGAAGTCGAGTGCCGGAGCGAACGGCAGCGGCGCATGCTGGGCGAACGTATGAAACGCGTCGCTCGCCATTTCCGTGCCCATATCGCGTGCCCGCTGGCCCATGTCGTGCATGACCTGCGGCTCTTTGGACATATTGAGGAACGGGTTGTTGAGCGGCCGACGCCCCGTCGGTGCGCTACCCATGCCACCCTGACCATCGTCGATCCCCCCCTGCCGCGGACGCGGGCCGAGACCGCTGAGCCCATCCATCTGCGCATTGCTTCCCCGCCGGGGCGGCACTGGAGGCGGTGTGCGTTTTTGTCCCGGAACTTCCCGGGTGGTAGGGAGATGGCTAAATGAATCGCCAGCGCCTTTAACTGTAGCTACCATGATTCGGCTCCTTCTGTGAAATTACGAGATCCGTCACCGTCGATCAGGAAGCGATGACCAGGCTATACGGCTTCCGCACCCCACCTACGCGGAGCGCATCGGGAAATGCCTCTGAAGAGTAGGCGTTTCGTCGCGAACGCCACTCTCCCGACGCGACGTCGCGAACAAAATTGCGAAGCCGGTATGCACCGCGCTTCGCATCCGCCGGTTTCCTCGCGCGCCGCAATCGCCTGCTTCGCCTATTCGCAGCCAACTTCGTGTCGCCCAGGTCCGGTCAGCCGATCGGCCCTACAGTCGTCGATACCGGAGGCCGATGAGGTTCGGTCACGCAACCGGCACATTGCGATACGGAGATGAGCATGTCCACGACGGCAATTCAGGGGAGCGTGTCCCCCTTCATGACCGACCTCGGCGGGGTCGGCGGCACGGATAACAGTCAGCTCGAACAGTTCCTCGAAGCACTGATCCAGGAACTGCAGCAGATCCTCATGCAGATGAACGGCGGTTCGGACGACTCGGGCAGCGGCCCGAGCGGCATCGGATCGACGCCGCCTGCGTCGATGCCCCAGCCGCAGTCCTTCGCGCCACCGCCGACGGGTGGCGGCGGCAGTGGCGGTGGCGGCGGTGGCCCATCGGGCAGCGGCGCCACGCCGGCGGTCGGAGCACCTTCGAGCGGTGGCGGTGGTGGCGGCAGTAGCAGCGGCGGCAGCGTGCCGAACGTGTCGGGCGGCAGCGCCGCACAGGCGATCACGCAAAACCTCGAACAGACCTTCGGCCTGACGGCAACGCAGGCCGCCGGCGTGCTCGGCAATCTGCAACAGGAAAGCGGCCTGCAAGGCAACGTCAACCAGGGCGGCGCGACGGGCGCCCCGTCGAGCAACTTCGCGGACGACAACAACAACGGCTGGGGTCTCGCCCAGTGGGGCGGTCCGCGCAAGCAGGGCGAAATCGACTACGCGCAGCAGCACGGTCTCGATCCGGGCAGCCTGCAAGCCAACCTCGGCTTCATGGACCAGGAACTGAAGACCGACTACAGCAAGACGATCACGGACATCAAGGGCACGTCCACGGCCGAACAGGCGGCGCTCGTCTGGGACAAGGACTACGAACAGGCAACCGATCCGGAAATGTCGAACCGCAACAAGTACGCCGAGGAGTTCCTGAGCCAGGGGCTCTAAAGCCGGTCACGTACTCCGGGTTGTCCAGCCCGGATTCACCCCGCCCGATTCGTCGAGGCGGGATTTTTTCGTGCTCCGAATAATATGAGCCGGATGGCCGGGGCGGTTGCCGCATTCCTCAACCGCCCCACGCTCGTTCAACGATTTATCTGCGTGAACCGGTAAGTCCTGTTTTTCTCCGCTCCGCTTCCGCTCACACCGTCAAAACGGAACTTCGCACCGGGGAGCGTCAGCCACTGCAGTTTTTTGTCGTTATCGCCCCTGTGACCATACAGGTCTCGCGCATCGACGGGAATGCCCTTCTTCAGCGTGATTTCCATTCGATAACCGTCATCGCCACGACGCTCGCCACCGACGAAGACAACGCCCGGCTCCGTGTATTCGCGCCCCTTGACCAGTTGATCCGGATGCTTTGCACCGCCAGGAAAGACCGTGGCATAGCGCTCGCGACTCGTCTCAGACTCAGCGTGGGCTCGCGCAAGACTCTCGACGATCTGCGCACATTCGATCAGCGTTTTTTTGGTCTCGATCCCATCCTTCGGGGCTCGCATCGCGTCCTGATAGCGGGAATATCCAGGCTCAATCAGTTTCGCGACGACCTTTTCGTCATCGGTCATGTTTCGCTCGTCGGCCCGGATCACATGGCGTTTCCTCATCTGGGTATCGAACATCTGCTTGATACGGGCATAGTTGCTCCTCCCTCTCTATGCGCCGCGCGGTGGTCTGTTCCGGTCGGCGTCGAGGGCTGCGTGTCCTGATGCCGAGCGTATGCAGGGGAGCCGGATTGGATTCGCATGGATACCTTGAATTCGATGTTGACGACAACCTAGTCTGCAGACCCAATCCGCATCGATCGCCGGAACTTACGAATATCGATGCCATGGCGCGAAGCAATCGCACGAGCGTCGCCGCCAGATTCGCGGCCGACGACAACAGTTCGGATGACGGACGCGGCGCGACGCGCCGGACGGCTACGCTGAGAGGTCATGCCGTATTCGTCCATCGCTGCCTTCGAGGAGCATCCACCATGCGATTCGCATTTGCCGGCTTCGACCGCTGGCGCGTCGTCTTCGATACCTTCGTCGCGGCCGGCTGGGAGCCGGTCGCGCTCTACACGATTCCCGTCGACAACCAGACCGAATTCAACAGCGAGATGGTCGAGCGCGCGGCCAAACTGCGCATTCCCGCGCGGCTGTCGCGAATCGACGACGACGATCTGCGCTGGCTTGCATCGCAAGGTTGCGATGCGCTCGTCGTCTCCGGCTACGACTGGCGCATCCCCGACTGGCGCGGGCACCTGCGCTACGCAATGAACTTCCATCCGTCGCCGCTGCCCGAAGGCCGCGGGCCGTACCCGGTGATGCGCGCGATCCTCGACGACCGGCGCGCATGGGGCATCAGCTGCCATCGCCTCGACGCCGAGTTCGACGCCGGCAACGTGCTCGCGGCCGAGACCTTCCCGCTCGATGCCGACGAATGGCACGAGGCGCTGCAGCTGAAGCTGCAGATGGCGGCCGGCCGCCTCGCGTCGCGGGTCGCGCGCGACTTCGAGCGGCTCTGGCACGACAGCCGGCCGCAGCAGCACAGCAGCTACTGGCCGAAGCTCGAGGAAAGCGAGCGCACGCTCGACTTCACACGGCCCGTCGCGGATGCGATGCGTATCGTGCGCGCGCTCGGCCAGGTCGAATGCCTCGCGCCGCTGTTCGGCACGAAGGTCCACGTACGGCGCGCGATGGCGTGGCAAGCGGCGCACGACTACCCGCCGGGACAGATCGTCCATCAGTACCATCGCTGGATCGTGGTCGCCGTGGCCGACGGCTTCGTCGCATTGCTCGAATGGAGCCCGTTCAGCGCGGCGGCGCGGCTTCAGATGCGCGGCTAGGTCCGCTTCTTTGCCGCTGGCCATTGGCCGCGGCGCATGAACGCAAAAACGCTCGGGATGCCGGTGACGGCCCCGAGCGTTTCCGTTTTCATTTCCATGATGCCGTTCCCGTTGCCGCTTCCGTCTTTGCGCGCGGCGCGGCGGTGCCGCGTCATGCGATGCCCTGCCCGATCGTGCCGGATGCCGAGAGTGCCGCAAATGCCGCGAATGCCAGATACCGGCACACGGCGCCGAAGCGGAAAAGCAATACGGCCGCACCGCCCGTTCGGGCGATGCGGCCGTATCTCGTGATCCGGGTTGGGCGACCGGTCGCCGGCCGCCGGTCGGCGTCGCTTACTGCGTGCTCACACCGAGGATGCTGCTGGTGTTGATGCCGGTCAGGTGCTCGAACGCGATCGTGCCGCGCGTCTTGCCCGGGGTCAGCACATCGTCGCCGCCGAGCGCGTTCTTCAGCGCGTTGCGTGCGTCGCTGTTGATCTTGCCACCGCCGTGCTGGTTCGCGGTCTGCTGCAGCTGCGAGCCGAGCGCCGAGCCCGTTCCCGTGCTGATCTTGCCCGAGCTGATCGAGTTCGCGAGTACGTGCGTCGCGGTGTTGCCGTCGCCGTGGGACAGCGCGCTCTCGAACGCCTGGAAGCCGGCCGGGTCCTGCTGGCTGAACGCCGACAGCGCCTGGCTTTCGCCCGCCTGCTGCAGCGGCTTGCCGTCGGCGGTGAGGTCGCCCGAGGTGCCCGCTTGCGGCGGCATCGAATACGCAGGCGGCTGTGCCATCATTCCGCCCATCTGCGGCTGCACCGGGTACCCCATACCGCCCGAGGCCATCGGGACACCACCTGCCTGCGGCGACACCGGATACCCCATCCCGCCCGAAGCCATCGGGACGCCGCCCGTCTGCGGCGGCATCGCATACGCGGGAGCCGCCGCGCCCGTGCCGCCGGCCGGCACGTTACCGGCCTGGCCGAGGCCGCCCTGGGCCGCCCACCGGAAGTTGCTGGCGGCCGACTTGCCGTCGGTGCCCGCCACGTCGTGCGTTTCGATCTGCTGGTAGACGCTCGGGTTCGCCATCATGTACTGCGCCGCCTGCTGGACCATCGGCGGCGTGCTGCCGTTCGCGTTCGTCGCGAGCTGGTACATCGCGTCCGGATCGGTCGCGCCGATGTTGTTCTGGTCCATGTACGACGCGAGCACGCCCGATGCGTTCTGCGCCGTCATCCCACCCGTGGCCGGCTGGGCGCCACCCATCGTCGACGGCATCGCGCCGCCCGTTTGCGCCGGCATCGCACCGCCGGTCGTCGGCGCCGCACCGTTCGGCGTCATGGCCGACGGCATGGCCGGCATCGACGGCGCCGCGCCGGAACCGGCGTTCTGCATCTGCTGCAGCATCTGGCTCAGTTCCTGGATCAGGTCCTGAATCAACGTTTGCTGGTCGCCACCGCCGTTCGCCGCCTGCTGCTTCAGGGCGTTCAGATAGAGAGTCGGATCGGTCGGGTAATTCTGAAACGTGGTGTTCGAAATCATGATGTTTTCTGCCTGTGAGGTGAGGTCAAGAAGGTTTTACGATTACTTCCCAGCGAATCCAGTCTATGAGCGCGATTTCGGTTTCTCGCTCTCCGGTGCGAACATCGCGCTGGAAATGCGAACTGACTCGCGGCACGCGACGACGCGGGTTTACGCACGAACCCACGACATCCCGGCCGAGAACCCGGCGGTATCCTGTCCTGCTGAAGCCGTCTGACTGACGGCAGGCTCGGGTGTCGGTTCGGGTGCGGCGCGCAGGTCGGATTTCGCCGCGCGTTCGAGCAGCCGGAAGCCGATGCGCGCCGCGTCCGGGCTCTCGCGCTGCTCCGCGGCCATGCGCGCGTAGCTGTGCCACAGCGGGTCTTCGAGGCCGAACAGGCAGAGCGCCATCAGCGCCGCGTGCAGCCCGGAGCGCTTGATCTGCTCGTCCTCGTCTTCCAGCACGCGGCGCGCGTCCATCCATTTCTGCCGCCGCACGTAGCGCCACGCGGCCACCGTGCCGACGCCCGACCACTTCGGCCGCAACACGCGAATGGCATCGAGCAGATCCTCGAAGTCCGATTCATTGTCGAGTTGCGACGCCGTCCACAATACTTTCGTGAGGCCGCTGGCTACGTCGTCCCTGCATCCTGTGTCAGTCACGATTTCCTCGTTTGCTTGGAGTGCTGTAATCAAAAAGTGCGCGTCGACGACGCGCGGCCGTCGAGTGCATTGCGGCCGGATTCACGCTCGTACCGCAGGGACATCCCCTTGACGCCGAGTTTCCGGCATCCGCCGCGCCATCGTGCTTCCGATGCGAACGAATCGATCGCGGGGCGAAGATGGCGGCGCGGGTTGCCGGGTGGACGGCCGGCCACGGCGATGCCGGCAAGTTCGCGTTGTCGGCCGATACTTCGCGCGGGTTATCCGGTCGTCGAAAAGGACTGCATAACGTTGTGCCATATGCCTTGTATCGGACAAGGCCATCAATCAAATACGGAGACACCATGGACAACGGCATCGGCTCGCCGCGGCGGCACAGCACTCCCTACCCCGGCAGTTCGGCGACCGGCGGCGAGAAGCCGTCCCAAACGAATGCATCCCGAGCAGCGGCCGCGACCCGCTCCCGGCCGTCGTCGATGCCGGCTGCCCTCGATACGCTGTCGACGCTCACGGCCCGGCCTCGCCCGGGCGCCGCGCCCCTCGACGCCGCGCCGGCGATCCCGCGCAGCACGCCTGTCGCGGCGGCCCGCGAAGCAGCGCCGGTGGACGCAGCCACGCCCGGCTCGCGACAACTGCACACGCTCCTCGCCGGCTATTTCGCGCCGCACCGGAAGAACGGCAACGACGCCATGATCGACAGGCTGGTCGAGAACCGCGCACGGCAACTGGACGAGATGGGCGAGACGGCCGAATCGGTCGCGGCGGTCTTCACGAAGGCGAGCCGCATGGACGCGCTCGCGCGAACCGCGTCGGGCTTCCTCGGCTCGGTGCCGTTCGGCGCCGCGACGCTGGTCGAGGACGCCGCGCCGGTACTGACCGCGTTCGCGAAGACGCCGTTCGAGAACGGCGCGATGGGCGGCGTCGTGTCCCAGGCGTTCGACTCCGCCGGCGAACGGCTGCTGCGCAACGCGCTCTCGGATACGCAGTGGCTGTCCGCGCCGTCCGACCCGCCCGCCGGCCACCCTGCCGCCGCTGACGATGCCAACGCCAACGCCGATGCCGAACGCGCCGCGGTGATGCGGGACATGAAGACGAACAGCGCGCCGAGCCCGCTGCGGGCGCACGTCGAAGCAGGCGTCGCGATCCAGACGTTCAGCCTGCGCAACCTCGCGCGCACGGCGACCGATGTGGCGCTCACGCATTTCAGGGGGGCGCCGCTCGCGGCCCGCGTCGATCTGTGGATGTCGGCGGTCGGCTCTCCGATGGCGGGCGGCGCCAACGCGCTGGCGAAACACTGGCTGGACCAACAGCACCACCGCGTCGGCCCCGAATACCTGCTCGCGCGCGCGGACTGGCGCGATCAGTACCAGAGCCTGAAGCAGGCGACGTGGTCCGGCGCGGCAGCGAACGGGCTCGGCCGGCTCGCGCGGATTCCGCTCGACGTCGCGACGAGTGCGACGAGCGCCGCGCAATCGCTGCTGGACCCCGCCAATCTTGCGAAAGGCGCGGTGCTCGGCGGCGGCTTCGGCGCGGTCAGCGCCGCCGTCACCGCGGCGGCGAAGCTCGCCGCGCAACACGGCCTGTCGCCAACCGCCACGGCCGCGATCAGGCAGGGTGTGCAGACGGCGACGTCCGCCGCCGTGTTTCCGGCGTTGACCTCGGCGGCTATCTCGGCGGACGGACTCGCGAAGCAGGCGGGTGCGGCCATCGACGCGGTCGGCGGGGCGCTCGGCGGCGGCGTGTCGAGCGTCGCGAACGCGGTGCTGACGGGCATCGGCCACGCCGGCGGCACTGCCGCGCAAACGTTACACAGCGTGCCGGGCACGCTCGACACCATGGTGAACGGCGCAAGCGATGCCGTCACGAGCCTGCGCCGGCGCGCTGCGCCGCAACGCGGCACCTCGCTGTCGGCGGCCGAGGACGCAGTCTGACGGGACACGCATTCGTCAGTACGCGAGGCGGGGCGCGGCTCGCGAGGCCCAATGGCGACCGTGACGGTTCGGGCCTCGCACAAGTACCGCGACAAGCCGCATTCGCAAATCGCAACGTTGTTTCGTGCCGTATTCCGACGCCGCCGGCAACCCGCATAGAGTGTCGGCGACGTATCGTCCATTCGGCCATTGAGCGACGATCGCACACGCGTGGAGCGGCACCGCGAGCAACGAGGCGGCCGACCATCTCAACCGAAGTCGTCATGGCAAGGGGCGATTCGCATGCCACGGAACATAGCGCCGTTTTCCTCGGCAACGCTCAACCACGCCGTCCACGCGAACACGCCGCCCGCCACCGCGACGCCGCCTGTCGCGCATCCGACCGACAGGCCGGTCGTGGTCCCCGCCAACGCGATCGTCGGTCCGCTGGAAGGTTTGCTGCGCGTCCCGGAGCGGTGCAACAAGGTCAGCAATTTCGTGTCGCGAGGCCGCTCCGCACCCGGCTCGACGACGACGTTACGGCATTTCAGGACCCAGGAGGAACTCGCGCTCGCCGCACGGTTCGAGAGTCAGTTGCACTCCACGGACGGAGTCGATTTTGCGAACCTGATCGCGCAATATTTCGGCGTACAGGTCAACCCGGAAACGAAACGCGCGATTCGCGACGCGATCCCGCTTTATTCGGTGCAACTCGTTCCCGCCAACGGCGTGAAGGAGGTGTTTCGCGGCGTTGGACTGACGCCGGCGCTGGTCGGCGAAATTCTCGCCCAGCCGACCGGCATCGCGAGCCGCCGGTTCGCGCACAGCCTGCTCCACGGGTTCCAGAACGCGGACGGCACCTATCGCCTCGGCCACGGCATCGCCAGCGTGTCGACGTTGACGGGCGTCGCGAAAAACTTCGCAGCGAAGGAGTCGAAGCCGGAACGCGGCCTGCAACCGGTGCTCATGCATCTGAGTCTTTTCGGAGATCGAGGCGAGCTGGCTGGCGCGCGCGGTGTCGCTTTTGCTATCAGCACGCTGCCGCAAGAGACGCACAGCGAGCACGAAATCGTGCTCGACGTGACCAATCGCTACGAAATCACCGGGACGTCGACCGATGCCAAGAACCGTCTCGTCGTGCATATCAGTGCGTTCGGCAAGGCCGCCGCCGACCGCTCCCGGCTCGTCGCGACCGACAACTGGCCGCAGGTCGGCAAACAGGCCGGCAGCAACAAGGGTGGCCGCTTCGTCGACGGCATCGGCACCGAGTGGTACGTGAAGTCGTCCCAGTCGGAAGATTTCTCGCGCAACGAATGGCTCGCGGCCGAGCTTTATCGCGCCGCGAACGTCCTGGTGCCGCAGCTCGCGATGGTCACTCGCGGGAACCAGCCCGCGATCGCGTCGCGCATCATGGGCAAGCTGCGCACGAATCCGGCGGCGCTCCAGAGCGGCAAGGTGCCCGGCGCGCACAGCGGCTTCGCAGCCGACGTCTGGCTCGCGAACTGGGACGTCGTCGGGCTCGAATACGACAACCTGCTGCTCGATGCGGCCGGACGAGCGGTACGCGTCGACGTCGGCGGCTCGCTGATCTTCCGCGCGATGGGCGGACTCAAGGGCGATCGTTTCGACGACGAGGCGTCCGAACTGCTGTCGATGCTCGACCAGCAGATCAATCCGCAAGCAGCCAGCGTCTTCGACTCGCTCAACCTGGAGCAACTGAAGCAAGGGATTCGCGCGATCGAGCGGATTCCGGACCAGCAAATCGCCAACCTTTGCGCCAGGGGCCCCGGCGATCCGGCCCAGCGGCTGGCGCTCACGAGGCGGCTCATCATGCGCAAGCGCCGGCTCGTGCAGGAACTCGAACGCGGGCTACCGCACTTCCATCCGCGCAAGAACGACGACGGCAAGCTCGTCATCATCAGGAATCCGGGCGTGCCCAGCGCGGCACAGGCGTGGCGCGCGCCCGCGCCCGTGCTGACCTGCACGCCCGGCGCGGCGCTGCCGGAAAGCCTGAACGGGATCGCGCTCAAGCCGTCGTTCGCGCCAAATTCGGCGAACGCGTGGACGCTCCTGCATGCCATCGCCGAACGGATCGACGAGCCGGCGTTTCAACCGCATCCGGAAAAATCGAGCGCGGTCGGCACAATCGTTATCGAGCACGACGGCCGTATCTGGCTCATCGAGCCGACCAATCACATCGGCGACTATCAGCAGACATTTCCGAAGGGCGTGGCCGATTCGACACTCTCGATGCAAACCAACGCGGTGAAAAAAACACGCGAGAAAACCGGCCTGAGAGTCGAGTTGACGGCGTTCCTCGGCGACTTCGATCGGAGCAGCAGCCGGACTCGCTACTATCTCGCAATGCGTAAGAGCGGCACGCCCTGCGACATGGGATGGGAGACGCAGAGCGTCAAGCTCGCCACGCCCGACGCGGCGCCGGCCCTGCTGAACCAGTCGATCGACCGGAAGATCCTGGGCGCCGTCGGCAAGCACGTTCACCCCGCGCGCAATGACGAAGGGCACGTCGTCATCATCAAGAAACCGTCGGTGCCGAGCAAGCCGGCGGACTGGGCGAAGCCCGGCGCGATGCTGGCCTTCACGCCGAGCGGCGCGACGCCGGCGATACTGAACAAGACGCCGTTCAGGCCCGTGCAGGCGCCCAGCGGCGACGCCTGGCGCAACTTCGGCAACACCGGCCATTTCGACGAGCCGGCATTCGATGCCCGCGGCATGAAGCCGGCGGCCGGTGTCGTGATTCTCGAAGCGGACGGCCGCATCTGGCTGACGGAGCCGACCAATCATCACGGCCGATACGAACATTCGTTCCCGAAGGGCAGGCTCGACGCCAATCTCTCGATGCGCCAGAGCGCGATCAAGGAAGCCTACGAGGAGACGGGCCTCGTCGTGGAGCTGACCGGATTCCTCGACGACGTGAACCGCACCACCTCGCGTACGCGCTTCTATGTCGGCAAGCGCATCGGCGGCACGCCGGCCGCGACGGGATGGGAATCGCAGAGCCTCAAGCTCGCCCTGCTCGCCGACGCGGAACGTCTGCTCAACATGCCGATCGACAAGTACCTGCTCGGCAAGCTCACGAACCGCATCCATCCGAGCCCGAAATCGGCCGGCATCTACGCGGTGATCGACCACCCGAGCGAGCCGACTTCCGGCGCGCAGTGGTGGCGCCCGGATGCCACGGTCGTCGTGGTGCCGGGCAGCCGTCAGACGATGCCGGCGGAACTGCACGGAATCGGCTTCGGAGCGGTTCAGGCGCCGCGCGACGCGCATGGCTGGAAACGCTTCGCGACCCGGCTGACCGGGAAATTCAACGAGCCGGCCTTCGCGCAGTCGGCCGGCAGGAAATCCGGCGCCGGCGCGATCGTGATCGAAAAGGACGGGCGCGTGTGGGTCGTCGAACCGACCAATCATTTCGGCGATTACCACCAGACCTTTCCGAAGGGACAGTGCGAGCCGACCCTCGATTTCCGCGAAACCGCGATCAAGGAAGTATTCGAGGAAACCGGCCTGCACGTCGAGCTGACCGGCTATCTGGGCGATTACCAGCGCGACACGAGCAAGACGCGCTACTACATCGCGAAGCGGGTCGGCGGCACGCCGGTGCAAATGAGCTGGGAATCGCAGAGCGTGCGCCTCGCGCCGCTGACGGCCCTGGCGGATCTGCTGAACCGCGACGTCGACCGCTCGATCCTCGCGGATCTCACGCGACTGTTCCATCCGCGCAAGGACGAGCGCGGCAACAGGGTGCTGATCAATACGCCGACACTGCCGAGCGCCGCAACGAGCTGGGCGGACCCGCAACGAACGGCGACCTTCGTGCCCGACGGCAAGGTGCCCGCGACGCTCAACGGCATCGCGCTGCAGCGCTGGAGCGCACCCGCCACCGCGAGCGGCTGGGCGGCGCTCAACGTCGCGTCCAGCCAACTCCGGGAACCGTCATTCACGCCGAAACCCGGCTTGAGGAGCGGCGCCGGCGTCGTGATCTGCGAGCCGGACGGACGGATCTGGTTCACCGAGCCGACCAACCACTTCGGCAACTACACGCTGCTGTTTCCGAAGGGTGAAGCCGATCGCGAGTCCGGCTCGTTCGCCCAGAATGCCGCACGCGAAGCCTTCGAGGAAACCGGGCTGCGCGTGCAGATCATCGGCTTCGTCGGCGACTTCGACCGCGATACGAGCCGCGCCCGCTACTACCTCGCGCGCCGCACGGGCGGCACCCCGGCCGACATGGGATGGGAGTCGCAAAGCGTGAAGCTGATGCCGCCCGAAGCCGCGTCGACGGCATTGGACCAGCCGGACCGGCCGGTCGACAAGGCGATCCTGAAGCGCGCCCTCACGCATTTCCACACTGACGGCCGCGAGGTCGCATTCATCAGCAATCCGGTTCGACCCAGCGCGCCCGATACGTGGAGCAACGCGTCGGCGTCGGCCGTATTCGTGCCGCGCGGAGCGCTGCCGCCATCGCTGAACGGCACGCCGTTGTCGAGCTGGACGGCGCCCACCGACGCAACCGGATGGCGGCACGCCGCACGCTCCTCCGTGACATTCGCCGAGCCGCGCTTCCAGTCGGTCCCCAACAAGGACGATGCGTCCGGCGCCATCGTGGTCGAGCCGGACGGACGCATCTGGACCGTCGAACCGCTCGATCACGCGGGCGGCTACGACCATACGCTGCCGAAAGGCAAGCGCGCGCCCGAGCTGTCTCCCGCCGAGAATGCCGTGCGGCGAACCTACGAAAAGACCGGCCTGCACATTGAGCTGACCGACCTGCTGGGCGACTTCGAACGCAGCACGAGCAAGGCGCGTTTCTATCTGGCACGCCGCATCGGCGGCACGCCACGCGATATGGGCATCCAGTCCCAAAGCGTGCGCCTCATGCCGCTGAGCGCGGCACGAGTGTCGTTATCGGCTTCGATCGACAAAAAGATTCTCGAACGGCTGATCCGCGTGCTCGGTCCACAGCACGGCATAACGGGCGGCTGGCCGCTCGCGCCCTCGCTGCCGGCCGACGCGAAGCGGCGCGTCGTCTCGCTGCAGGCTTCGATACGTGGCGCGTTGCAGCGGCGCAAGGTCCGCGTGCGGCAGAAGGACGACGTGGTCAGCGTCGACATTCACGGCGACAAGAAACTGTTCGCCAGCCTCGGCTTCGCGCATCTGCATACGACGTTCCCGAAGACGATGCACTACATGGCCGTCGATCCGAACGCCTTCGAGGCGAATCTCGTCGGCGGCGACAGCCGGCGGTATCCGGTCCAGAAGCCGGATGGCGTCAACACGCAGGCGCTGTTCGGCGGCACGCATCTCGAGACGTCGCCGCTTCACGCGCTAACCAACGGCACGTTCTACAACCACAACGACGACGCCGATCGGGGCCAGCGCCAGAGCGCGGCCATCGGCGAGGCGAAGTACCTCAAGGTGTCGCGCCCGTCGGTGACGATCGACCCGCAATATGCCGACGAGTACGCGAAGGTCGATTTCGGCAGCACGTCGTTCCACAGCGGCCCGATATTGTCGGAAAACGGCATGCGGAAATTCCGCGAGGACAAGCTCGCCGAGATGCGATTCCAGTATGGCGAGAGCGTCAGCAGGCCCGGCGGCCTGCATCACGCGAACCACCCGAATCCGCGCACCGCGCTCTCGATGCCGTACGGCATCGGCCGCGGCATGAACACCTACGAGGCACCACCCGCGGTGGGTCATCCTAAGCCGGACGACAGCGCGCACTGGGATGCCGTGCGCATGGTATCGGTCACCGCGAAGGTCCGCGGCGCACAGGGAGACGGCGCGACCCTGCCGGAGCTCTCCGCGATCATGGCGCGCATCGAGCGCTTCAACAAAACCTGGCATTCCAGGGCATTGCCGTGGTCCATCAATCTCGACGGCGGCCGGTCGGTCTACAGCGCGGTGATCTATCGCGACGGCCGCAAGGACGAAATGCCGTTGCCCTCAGGCAATCAGGGCGTTCCGAACTTCGTCGCCCTGTCGCGCAAAAGCGGATAGGAAAGATTCGGCGGCCGGTACGGCCCATGCGATGTCGGCTCGGCGCGCGAGGCGCGCCGAGCCGACGCGTCCTGACTATCAGGATTCCGATGCAGTATCGTCGCCGGACACCTTCCTGTCGCCGTTCAGATCCACGCCCGCCGCCGCGAAAGCCGCGTCCCGGTGTGCTCGCAGCGCATCCGGATCGATATGAGGCCCGTCGTTCAGGCGATTCTCGCTCGCGCGCAGCCCGTTCTGCATAAATTCGTCGGTGAGGGCGTAGGTCTCGAATGCCCGAACCTTCGGACGCGCGGCCGTAATCAGGCGGTCGTAGTTGCCCGTCGACAGCGCATCCATCGTCGGCTGATCGAGTTTAGCGAACAGCGGCTTGTAGAGTTCGGCGGTCTGCGTCCAGGTGCCCGTTTCCCGAGGATTCAGCGCATCCGAACCGAAAACGAAGCGGGTCGGAAAATCGCGGATCAATCCAGCGAACGCCTCGATCGACTCCTTGTCGGGAATCTGCTTGCCCTTGGCATCGAGCAGGAAATTGCCGTCCTCGCCCTGCTGGTTGACGATCTGCTCGGCCACGCGCGACCACGATATGTCGATATTCACGTGCTTCATGTCCGGGTCTTCGAGAACGCGGCGAAGATTGTTCGCATGATCCTTCGGTTTGGCCACGAAACGGCCGATGCCGCCGAAGTGTGCCCAGATCAGCGTCGTGTCCTTTACTTCCGGAGATTTGAACAGCTTCCTGAGATTCTCGAAGTGTGCCGGCGCATCGAGAGCCTGGCCCTGCTCGCTGCGAGTCCGCTGATTGTCGAGCGAATCGACGTCGCAATGCAGCACCACCGGCAGGCCGGCCACCCCCGCCGTGGCGACGATGTTCTTGAACGACTGGATGTTGTCGGTCAGGTTCGCCTGGCGCGCGCCCTCGTATTGATTCTCCACCAGCTCCTTGTGGATCGTGACCTCGCCCACGCCGGTAAACATGCCCTTGTGGTGCGCCAGCTTGAACAGCAATGCCTGGGCGCTGAGCGGCGAACCGAGATGCAGCCCCGTAATCATCGGATCGAGACGATCGCGCTGGGCATCGCTCAGTTTTGCCATGTTCATGAACAACGCGGTGTCCGCATCGACCTGCTGGTTCAGGATCAGATGAGCCTTCTTCGAGAGTCGCGCGAGGCCACCGTCCATCATCTCGGGGCGCGTGATGTTCGTATCGCTCGACGGCACGTAATACGATTCAGGCGGAATATGATTGTGATCGGGGTTCCCGCAGGGTGCCGCGTCGGTGGGAATCGGCATCAGCACGCTGCGATGCACGCCAGCCTCGTCCATCATCTTCAGCATCTGCTCCGGGCTCATGCCCTGCTGAACATAGTTGGTCGGATGGAAATGGGAATCCGACCAGCTCGGCTTGCCGTTCCTGCCGATCAATTCGGGAAACTGATAGCTGTTGGTCTCCACATTGGACGGCGATTCAAGCGCGGACTGCTGCAAAGGCGCACGAAACCGCAATGTCCGCGTGCTGCCGTCGGGGAACCGCTTCGTCGCCGCCATCTCGACCGCGCCGTCCCTGGCCTCGCTACGTTGCGGCATGCTCAGACCTTCGTTGCGCGCCCCCTTCGACTCGCGAGAGAACGCGCTTTTTATGCTGCCAAGCGCGCCCATGATGGCATTCCCTCCGGAACGCCGGGGCGGAATATTCTCGACGGGCTTCCTGTTCTGTTCGGGAATGCTAGATTGCTGTTCAATCGACCGCGCCGTTGTCGACGGCGAGTTTCCAATTCTCTGGCTGGACATTGTGTCTCCTTGTTTAATGCTTTCGTACGAAAATGCGAGGAATCGCGCCTCGCCGCGTGGAAATCAATTTGCAACAAAATGTTGCCTGCCACACAACCGCAATAATTAAAGAATCCGAAGCATTCGATCGAAACACGAAGACCGCGTTGCACCGGCAACGGGACCGGCTGTTGCAGCAAACAATCCCCTTTCATTGACCAGCAATCCGAAACAAAATAGAAAGAAAAAAAAGTCGCCCGTTCGAGCCATGCCGAACAGGCGACTTTTGAATAAGCGACTTTTCCGAGGATGCCGGCCACGTCGCTGCACGTCGCCGACACGCGGTCAATTTTCGGCCGGCAACGCGTGCAGTTGATGCGGCGTCAGCACTTCGTTGACCGTCTGCGCCGTCAACACCGTGTCGGGGCCGACCACGTCGCGAATGACCGTGTTTTCGAGCAGGTACAGGAAGCGGTTCTTCCAGCTGTCGTTCGCTTGCAGGATCGCGCTGATCGCCCGGCTGCATTCGTCGTATCGGGCCCGATCTTCCGGTGTCGTCGCCGCGCCGGCGACATGGATCTCCCGCAGCGACAGCAGCGTATTGATCTTCTCCACGGCGACCGGCGTGATGATCTGGCGATCGGCAATCAGCAGATTGCCCTTGTCGGCCTCGCCTTCGCAAAGGTTCAGGAACGCATTGAGCTTTCTCTCGCCCTCGGCGCCGCCGCCCAGCGAAGCGATCCACGAGCGCCGGCGCTCCGGCCTTTCGGTCCGCACGGTCAGATCCTGCACTCTGACGCTTTCGTCGTCCCACACGGTCGTGGGCGCGATCTTGCCGTCCTCGGTGGAAATGCGCGCCGTTCCGCCGCGCGCCACCGGCACGGTCACGACACTCGCGCCGACGACGGGAATCGACGGAAACGAGATCGTCGCGACTGGTCCCTGCGCCTTGCTGACCGTCGGCACGCCGACGGCGATCGATGCGCTGGTCGTCGCGGAAGCCGCGAACGTATTGTTGGCGATGCTCGTCCTGATGGTGCCGGCGCCCACGTCGCCGCGTCCCGACGCGGTATAGGACGCCGCGCCGCCGAGGCTCAGCGACACGCCCGGTTTCCAGTTGTTCGCGTCGCCGCGCAAGCCGACGGTGACGGTGAAACTCGGACCGCCGCTGTAGCGCGTCACTTCGAGCGGGCTGATCGACAGCTCGGGATTGGCGGCATGCTGTTCGCACAAACGGTCGAACAGATCTTCCGGGGTCGCGGGGCGGTCGCCGCGTCGGCCGAACATCGCGTCATAGCCAGCCAGCAGTTGCGTGCGCCATGCTTCGGGCTGACCCGACACCATGCGGGAGCGCAGCGTCCACCCCTTCGAGACGGTGGCGTCGCCGTTCATCCACAACTGCCCTGTGACCGTGCCTTGCGCCTTGACGACCTGCGGCGCCCCGATATTGGCGGTAGCGACGGTCGCCCAGCCCGCGTGCCCGCCGACGCCGTAGCCGCGCGTCACGTCGAGCGACCCCGCGATGGCGGTGGAACCCGCCACGACCGATCGTACCCGGCTTCCGGCCACCGCCACGTCGGGCCCCATCAGTAGCGACATGTCGGCGCTCTCGCCCGGCATCTTCGGCAAGGCGGGCTTGATATCCTCCATCGCCTTTCTGATCGCCAGCGGGACATTCATATTGAAACCCATGCGCTCGGTGCGCTGCATGATGACCGGATACGTGGTGCGGGCTCCCATGATCGCGGCGCGAACACCGTCGACGAAATCGTCCGCGTCCGGCTCGATGCCCGACGTCAGCGCCGCCAACTGGTCGTGCACCGGCCCGTTCGTGATGCCGCCGTGGCGGGCCCAGGCACGCAAGGTGTCGACGCCCATCGGACCGATCTGCGCGAATTCGGCGGAATGCTTCACGTCGTCGACGGTACGGCCGAGCTTGCCGGCCACGGTTCGGACGAGTTCCTCGCGCTCGTGCTCCGACAGTGGCGTGCCTCTCGTCCATCCCTGGGCATGACCGGCAGCCGTCGGCTGACTGCTCGATGCGGTCCAGTATTCCAGCGCGCTGGCACGCAGTTCGTTCTCCAGCGCATTTCCCGGGGCCGCCCGCAAATGGGCGGCCACCGCCGTTACCGCATCGTTCAGTTTTACGGTGTCCAACTGGCCGCCGGCGAAGGTGTTGCCGTGTCGCTCGAAACGATTCAGCGAGGCCAGGCGATCGCCGTGTTCAGTGCCCGGCGATACGTCGATGCCGACGTCACCGAGCCACGCGCCCAGCGTCTTGAGGTCCACCGATTCCAACGCGCCGACCTGCCGCCCAAGTTCGCGAAGTTGCTGCGCATCGTGAGTGATGCCGAGCCCCTGCTGAGCCGTGCGCGCGATTTCCGTCCGATCGTCGGCGCTGAATCGATGCGTATCCGCCCATCCCTGGGTTCCCACCTGCTTGCACCATGCAGCGACGGCAAAGGCACGCACCATGTTGCGGATCGTATCCGGCGACAAGGTCGCGCCAGCGGCGGCCGGATCAAAACCTCCGACGAGGGCACCGATCGAGCGCACGGCGGCCTGCTGGAATTCCAGGAAATCGGCTTTGGGCTCGCGCATCATCTGTCCGCCCGTGCCCTGTTTCAGCGAAGTCAGCGGCGTGCTGTTGACGACTGTGCCCAGCCCCAGCATGGAGCCGGCGGCGGCCGCGTTCAGTCCATCGCGCAGCATGCCGAACATCTCGGCGCTAAAGTCGCGGACCTGTGCCTCGTCGAAAATATTGTTGCGGGCAGGCAGGTATGCCTTGCCGAGATTTTTCTCCAGCTTCGCGCCCGGATTCTTGAGGAGTACGGCCGATGCGACCAAGGCACGGCCCTCGATCGAAGTCGCGAGCGCCTGCAACGACGGCTTCATGTAGGCGTCGGTCGGGATGTCGGCCTGGCGCTGCCCGGCGGGCAACGCGGTGTTGATCATCCGGATCAGTTCCTCGACCGTATCGGGAGCGGGCCCCGCCACCGGCGGCCAGCGCTGCAGCAGTCTTTCCGCACAGTTCATCTGCGTATTCAGCGCTTGCGATTGGGCCGCGTGACCGACGCGGTCCTGATCCCGGATGTCGGGCAAGTGGCGCAGCATGCGCACCGCGTCGAGACCGTTGCCGCCGTTGACCAGCGCACGCTGCATCGCAAACGCGTCGCGGTTCGCATCGGGCGTCGCGGCCGCCGGGTTGCGCATCGCATCGCATGCGGCACTCGCACGCATGGCGTCGCCGTTGCATACGCGAGCCAGCGCCAGCCCTGCCAGCGCCACATGCTCGTGATTGACGAGCTGCCCGGCCAGGGTGTCGAGCATCCGGCGCAGCGGCGCGTCGGCCGCGACAGTCGAGATGTCGCCGATGCCGAAC
This sequence comes from Paraburkholderia sp. Ac-20342, assembly GCF_017104985.1. Lineage (NCBI taxonomy): Bacteria > Pseudomonadati > Pseudomonadota > Betaproteobacteria > Burkholderiales > Burkholderiaceae > Paraburkholderia > Paraburkholderia sp. Ac-20342. Next base: position 26,179 of record NZ_JAAGPQ010000006.1, read on the forward strand.
TCGGCCGCTACCACGCGCTGCATTCCCGCGCGGGTCTTGATCTGCTCATGCGAGGTATAAGCGGAGTCCTTGCCCGATACACCGGTAAAACGGCTCAGCGCATGCTGGGCGACCCCGAACAACCCGTAGCCGTGGGTGCCGGTTCCTTCCGTCCGCGGCTTGTCGGCGTTTACCGGCGCTCTCGGACCGGTCGGCCGCGCGGTGGTTCTCGAACCGAACAATCCGAAATTCAGGGTAGTGGATGCAGGCCGGGCGAATCGAGCCAGTGAGCCGAGCACGCCGCCGGAACTTCGCTGGGTCGTTTTCGCCGCGACATCCTGGGGCATCTCGACCGGCTCAGGGGGGGCCGCCTGCTCAGGATTGCTGACCGAACCGCCCATCGGTCGCATGGCATAACTTTCCACTCTGGATGATGACATGATCTCCACTCGTTGTTATGTCATTAATGCGTTATTGATGGATCAAGGTCTCATATCCCGAGGCCGGATCGGGCACCCCCCGCGCAGTTTCATTGCGATATGCGAAGACAGCAGTGCGGGGCGGCCGGCATGCGGCCGCCCCGCACTCAGAACACCGTGCGCAAACTCAGGCTCGCGCCGAAGTTGTTGGCCTCGCCGCCGAACGCGAGCGGGCCGTTCGGATCGTTGACGGACGCGCCGCTCAGGTGGCTACGGTCCACCTCGAGATAAACGTCCGTGCGCGGGCTCAGCAGATAGTCGACGATCCCATAGACCGTCTGGATCGTGCCGTTCTGACCTGGCGCGACGTTGTTCGCGTGGTCGTACGCGTAGGACGCGATGAAACGCCATTGCGGCGCCGCCTTCCACGTTGCACCGACGCGCACGAACACGTCGTCGCGTGCCGACGTCTGCGGACCCGACAGCGTCGTCGCATTGCTGATGATGTTGGTGTTCGCGAGCGGGCCGCCGCTGTTCGATGCAGCGACCGAGAAGCCGGCGTCGCGGCGCGCATCGATGCCGTACAGATACAGGCCGACGGAGCCCCAGGCGTAGGTGCCGCCGGCCGAGCCGACCGTCAGCTTGTGGCCTGCGCCGTCCTTCGACTCGGCGCCGCTGATGCCGACTTTGCCGCCCGCGAAGTTGTAGATCAGAAAGGCGCTGGTGGTGCTGCCTGACGACGCGCTGCCCGGCTGGCCGCCGAACGAGCGCTGCAGTTGCACCGTCACCGGGCCGAGATTGTTGTCGTACTCGGCAGTGTTGTCGAAGCGGATGCCGGTGAGGAACAACGACCAGTCGGTCACGTTGATATTGCCGCCGCCGAGCGGATCGAAATTGAACGCGTAGAAATTGTAGATGCCGCCATACTGCCGGCCCAGCTTCAGCGTGCCCCACGTGTCGTCCTGCAGTCCCATCCATGCCTGGCGGCCGAATAGTTGTCCCTGCTGATCGCTCTTGCCGTTCGCGATATTGAAGCCGGATTCGAGCTGGAAGATCGCCCGCAGGCCGCCGCCCAGATCCTCGCTCCCCTTCAGCCCCCAGCGGTTGCCGTTGATCGCTCCTTCGTTGAGGCTGACGACATGCCCTGTCGCCGAAGTCTGAAAGCGCACCGCCTGGTCGATGAGGCCGTACAGCGTGACGCTCGATTGCGCCCACGCGCCACCGCATGCGCCTGCCAGCGCTACCCCGCAGATGAGATTCTTCATTTTATTGTCATTCCTAAACGATTTATCTGTTTTACCGATCCATTCCCGGCTCTGCCCATCGCAACGTAACGCGAGGCAACGCGACGCGGCAGGCCGGCGGCCACATCTTTACGCATGCGCCGCCGGTCGGTCGAGCAAGAAAATTAAATCGTCCGCACAAGAAAATCGGATAGGCCGCGCGCGGCTCAGACCGTGACGCGCGCGGCGCCCTCGCCGAGCCGCTGCGCGTAGCGCCGCACGGTGCCGATCGCGATCTCGACGAGTCGATCGGTCCAGTCTGTGCCGTCGCGCCACGCCATTACGAACGGCAGCGGCGGCGGCACTTCCAGCCCTTCGATTCGATGCAGCACGCCGTTCTGCAGCGCGTCTTCGACGAGCGCCGCCGGCATCGCCACGACGCCGAAGCCGGCCTGCGTCAGCTTCACCATCGCCGCCACGGAATTCATGCAGTTCACGCGCGACTCGCCGAGCCCGTACGACTGCATTAGCCGCAGCAGATCCTGGTGCGGACGCGAATGGCGCGAATACGTGATCAGGCGTTCGCCGCCGAGCCAGCGCAGCGCCGCCGTCGGCGATTCGGGCCTGGGCCCCGTCACGATCGGCGAATCCGCCGCCGCGATCCAGCTGATCGGCAGTTCGAGCACCTCGATGCTGCGGATCGTCTCGTCGCGTAGCATGTCGGTCTGGATCACCATGTCGAGCATGCCGCGCCGCAACTGCTCGTTGAGCGTCAGCGCGGTCTCGACGGTGACCTCGATGTCGAGATTCGGATAGTGCTCCATTACGTCCGCGACGAAATCGACGAACCACGAATGGATCGCACTGTCCATCGCGCCGATCCGGATCGTGCCGAACGCGAGCTTCTCGCCATGCAGCGACGCGCGCAGCCGCGCCATCGATTCGTTGACCTGCTCGGCATACGCCAGCACGCGCTCGCCCGCGGGCGTGAGGCTCGTGCCCCGCGGGCCGCGCGCGAACAGTCTGACGCCCAGTTGCTGCTCCAGCGCGAGAATCCGGCTGGAGACGGCGGCTTGCGTCGAATGGAGCTTGTCGGCCGCGAGGCTGAAGCTGTGCAGCTTCGCGACCCAGATAAAGGTTTCCAGAAACTTCAGGTTCACGTGATCTCTCTGTCGATACGAGGCGAAAAAATCGGCGCGCAGCGATTCGCTGCCGCCGAGCCGCTGCGGGTATCAGAGGAACATCAGCGAATTGAGCAGCACGATATTGACGACCAGCATGATCAGCGCGGTCGGCACCTGCGCGCGAATCACGCCGTATTTGTCCGGCAATTCGAGCAGCGCGGCCGGGACGATATTGTAGTTCGCCGCCATCGGCGTTAATAGCGTGCCGCAGTAGCCGGAGAACATGCCGATCGCGGCCATCGTCGCCGGGTTGCCGTGGAACACGCCGACCAGGATCGGCACGCCGATGCCGCCCGTCATCACCGGAAACGCCGCAAAGCCGTTGCCCATGATGACCGTGAAGAGCGCCATCCCGACGCAATAGACGACGACCGCGACGAAGCGATGGTCGAGGTCGATGTAGGTCGTGCTGACATGAGCGACCGCCTTGCCGACGCCGGCATCGGCGAACACCAGCCCGAGCATCCCGAGCAGTTGCGGCAGCACCACCGCCCACGACAGCGCGTCGATCAGCCGGCGCGATTCGCGGACCGACTGCGCAACCGAGTCGCGCGTCAGCCAGCATGCGAGCGCGAGCGCGGCGACGCAGCCGATGCCGAACGAGACGAGCGTGACGTTCTTCGGATCGATCAGCGGCATGCCGCCGAACACGAGATGCGACGACAGCAGCGTGCCGATCACGGTGACGAGCGGGATCGTCAGCGCCGGCGCGAACAGCCGGTTGCCGAGCTGCTTCGCGCGCTCGAAGCGCTCGCTCTCGGTGCGGACCTTCGGCTTGCCGCCCGTCACGCCGCCGAAGCCCGCCACCAGCGCCATCGCGACGACGAGCCCGCCGACCACGGCGGCAGGCAACCGGTCGCCGACCACGAACACGACGCCGTAGAGTATCCAGAAACCGCCGGCGAGAAACCGTTTGGGATGCTCACGATCGCAAACGATGATGCCGCCGACGACGAACAGCAGTACGCCGAGCAGCCAGAAGAAATAGTTGAGCAGGATCGTCATGCGTGTTCTCCGTTGGCCGGCGCGGCGGCGTGAGAGGGACTGTCGGGCGTCTCGGACGAAGCCTGCGCCCGGCGTTCGAGCCAGCGGTCGAGCCGCCGCAGCCGCAAGCTATGCACGACGAACGCGGCGACGGCGACCGGGATGCCCCACACGGCGACGTGCAGCGGCTCCACCGTGATGCCGGCCTCTTTGAGGAACGTGACCATCAGCACGATCGCGCCGAACGCGACGAAAATATCCTCGCCGAAGAACAGGCCGACGTTGTCGGACGCCGCCGCGAACGCGCGAATCCGGTAGCGCTCGGTGTCGCCGAGCTTGCCGAAGCGCGCGGCGGCGCCCTCGGCCATCGGCGCGATCAGCGGGCGAACCATCTGCGGATGGCCGCCGAGCCCGGTCAGGCCGAGCCCAGCCGTGATCTCGCGCACGAACAGATAGGCGATCAGGAGCCGCCCCGGTGTGGCCGCGCGAATGCCGCTGATCCAGATCTGCGCGCGCTCGCGCAGCCCGTGCCGTTCGAGCAGGCCGATCACCGGCAGCGGCAACAGGATGATGAGCGGGATCACGCGGGTCTTGACGAAGCCGCTGCCGATCGCCTCGAGAATGCGTTCGACCGGAAAGTGCGCGGCGAAACCAGTGACGATCGCCGCCACCGTGACGATCAGCATCGGATTGAAACGCAGGACGAATCCCGCGACGATGACGAGAACGCCAAGCAACGGATAGAGATTGACTGCCGTGGGGTGCATCGTTGGTCTCCTGATTGGTCCGGCGGCGGGTGGTGTTCCCAACCGCCGGTAGGGTGAATTTCACTGCCGCACGGGCGGCGCGCCCCCATCACGCTGCGCGCCGCCCGCCGGGCTCAGGCCGTGCGGCCGTAGCCGCCGCCGCCCGGCGTTTCGATCACGAACACGTCGCCCGGATTAACCTGGGCCGTATGGGTCGCGCCGAAACGCTCGACCTCGCCGCCGGCCCGCTCGATCCAGTTCCGCCCGGGGCGGCCGTTCTCGCCGCCCGCGAGCCCGAACGGCGGCACCCTGCGGCGGTTCGCGAGGATGTTCGCGGTCATCGCGCGCGTGAAGCGGATGCGCCGCACCGCGCCGTCGCCGCCCGCCTGCTGACCGCCGCCGCCGCTGCCGGCGCGGATCGCGTGCTGCTCGACGATCACCGGGAAGCGCCATTCGATCACCTCGGGGTCGGTCATCCGCGAGTTCGTCATGTGCGTCTGCACCGCCGACGTGCCCGGATGGCCCAAGCCCGCGCCGGAGCCGCCGGCGATCGTTTCGTAGTACTGCTGGGTGTCGTCGCCGAACGTGAAGTTGTTCATCGTACCCTGCGAACCGGCCATCACGTTCAGCGCGCCGTACAACGCGTCGGTGATCGACTGGGACACCTCGACGTTGCCCGCGACGACGGCCGCCGGATAGACCGGATTGAGCATCGAGCCCTGCGGGATCAGGATCTCGATCGGCCGCAGCACGCCTTCGTTCATCGGAATGCTGCCCGCCAGCAGCGTGCGGAACACGTACAGCACCGCGGCCTTGCAGACCGAGCGCGGCGCGTTGAAGTTGCTGCCGCGCTGCTCGCTGGTACCGTCGAAATCGACTCGCGCGCTGCGCCTGGCATGATCGATCGATACCTTCACGCGAATCACCGCGCCATCGTCCATCTCGTACGCGAACTCGCCGTCGGCGAGCGCATCGATCGCGGCGCGCACGGCCTCCTCGGCATTGTCCTGCACGTGGTTCATATACGCGAGCACGACGTCGGCGCCGTAGCGCCCGACCGCACGCAGCAGTTCGGTCGCGCCGCATTCGCACGCGGCGATCTGCGCGGTCAGGTCGGCGATGTTCTGGTCGACGTTGCGACTCGGCCACGGACCGGCCCCGAACATTTCACGCACCGCCGGTTCGAGAAAGCGGCCCGCCGCGACGATCTTCACGTTGTCGAGCAGCACGCCCTCTTCCTCGATCGTCGTGCTGTTCGGCGGCATCGAGCCCGGCGTGATACCGCCGACGTCGCCGTGGTGGCCGCGCGCGGCCACGTAGAACAGCAGCGCGTCGTCGGGACCGTAGACCGGCATCACGACCGTGATGTCGGGCAGATGGGTGCCGCCGTTGTACGGCACGTTCAGCATGTAGACGTCGCCGCGCTGCATGTCGTCGGCGTGCTGCCGGATCACGCTCTGCACGCTGTCGCTCATCGAGCCGAGATGCACAGGAATGTGCGGCGCGTTCGCGATCAGGCCACCCGCGCGGTCGAAGATCGCGCACGAGAAATCGAGCCGCTCCTTCATATTGACCGAATACGAGGTCTTTTCGAGCGTCACGCCCATCTGCTGCGCGATCGACATGAAGATGTTGTTGAAGATCTCCAGATGCACCGGATGGCGCTCGGTCGTGATCGTCTGACGGGCCGCCGCGCTGGTGACGGCGTCGTCGGCCTGTTCGAGGCGCAGCGTCCCGTCGTCGAGCACGCTCGCGCGCCAGCCCGACTGCAGCACGATCGTCGAGATGTCCTCGGCGATCAGCGCCGGCCCGTCGATCCTCGTGCCGGCCGCGAGGGTCTTGCGCACCCACAGCGGCACCGCCGTGTCGCGTCCGTCGAGGAACATCCGCACCTCGCCCGGCGTGGCGCCGGCCACACCGGCCGGCGCGCCGATGCCGGGCTGCGTGCCGGTGCTGCCGACCGCCTCGACGACGATCGATTCGATCACGAGCGGCTTGTCGCTCATCACGAAGCCGTAGCGCTTCTCGTGCAGCGCCTCGAACGCGGCGACCATCGTCTGCGCGTCGCCGCACGGCACTTCGAGCGTCGAGTCGGTGTTCTGGTACTTGAGACGAACCGCGCGCGCCGTCGCGATCTGCTCGCGCGGCACTCGCTGCGCGACCACCTGCCGGACCGCCTCGGTTTCGAGTGCTTCGTATTCCTTCAGGATCGCCTCGACCGCGCCGGCGTCGAGCGCCGTTTCGACGGCCTTCTCGCGCAGCACGCGCAGATCCGCGAGCCCCATGCCGAACGCGGACAGCACACCCGCGAACGGATGCAGCACGATGCGGCGCATCCCGAGCGCCTCGGCGACCGCGCATGCATGCTGGCCGCCGGCACCGCCGAACGCGCACAGCGCATAGCTGGACACGTCATGGCCGCGTTCGACCGAGATCGTCTTGATCGCCTGCGCCATGCTGTCGACCGCGACCGTCAGGAATCCTTCGGCAACCGCCTCGGGGCTCATCGTCTGGCCAGTCTCGCGCTCGACCTGTTGCGCCAGCTCGGTGAAGCGCCGGCGGACTGTCCCGGCGTCGAGCGGCAGGTTGCCGTCCGGGCCGAATACGTGCGGGAAATGATCGGGCTGCACGCGGCCCAGCATCACGTTGCAGTCGGTCACCGTCAACGGGCCGCCGTTGCGGTAGCTCGCCGGACCGGGCCATGCGCCGGCCGATTCCGGGCCGACCTTGAAGCGGCCGTTTTCGAAGCTGCAGATCGAGCCGCCGCCGGCCGCGACCGTATGGATGTCCATCATCGGTGCACGCACCCGCACGCCGGCGACCTGCGTCTCGAACACGCGCTCGAATGCGCCGTCGTAGTGCGCGACGTCGGTCGACGTGCCGCCCATGTCGAAGCCGATCACCCTGCTTTCGCCGACCGCCTCGCAGGTCCTCACGGCACCGACGATGCCGCCCGCCGGCCCCGACAAAATCGCGTCCTTGCCGCGGAAATGCTTCGCGTCGGCGAGACCGCCGCTCGACTGCATGAACATCAGGCGCACCGAACCGGTCTGCCGCGACACGCGCTCGACGTAGTCCTGCAGCACTGGCGACAGATACGCGTCGACCACCGTCGTGTCGCCCCGGCCGACGAGTTTCATCAGCGGGCTGACCTGGTGGCTCACGGAGATCTGCCGGAAACCGCATTCACGCGCAATCGCGGCGACGCGCAGTTCGTGTTCGGGGAAACGATAGCCGTGCATCAGTACGATCGCGATCGACGTGATGCCGCTCGCGCGCGCCGCTTCGAGCGCGGCGCGCGTGCCGGCCTCGTCGAGCGGTTGCAGTTGCTCGCCGTGCGCGCCGACGCGCTCGTCGATCTCGACCACGCGCTCGTACATCTGCGACGGCAGCTCGATATGACGCGCGAAGATGTCGGGGCGCTCCTGATAGCCGATGCGCAACTGGTCTGCGAAACCGCGCGTGATCGCGAGCAGCGTGCGGGCACCCTTGCGTTCGAGCAGCGCATTGGTCGCCACCGTCGTGCCCATCTTCACGACCTCGATGAGCTGCTCCGGCAGCGGCTCGTCGGCCGCGAGGGCGAGCAGGTCGCGCATGCCCTGCACGACTGCATCCTCGTAACGCTCGGGATTCTCCGACAGCAGCTTGTGCGTAACGAGCGCGCCGTCGGGCCGGCGCGCGACGATGTCCGTGAACGTGCCGCCGCGATCGACCCAGAACTGCCAGCGTCCGTCATCGGCACCTGGCGTCTCGTCGCTCGGCGCATTCGTGTGTTTCTGATTCATCTTCTGCTTATCCTTCGTCGTTCGGAATTCAATTGAACCGGGTCATGCGTACCGGTTCATACATCGGCATGGGCGCGATTGTCGAAGCTCGCGCCGACGAAGTCGAGGCAGAAAAATAAATCGACCTCATAAGAAAATCATATGTCTGCCGAAGCCCCGTCCGGCGGGGCTTACAGCGGGTTTGACGGGGCGCGCGCGAAGGCGCTGGAGAGGGCTGTCGGGATGCGTTCGAGCGCGCGCACGATCGTATTGACGATCGTGCGCGACGGAGAGACGGTGACGGCCGGCAGAAACGACGACGGATGCGGCATTGCTCCGCCGCTGCGCATTCGCAGATACTTGCAGCCCATCGGCCAACGGCGCGAGCTACGCGCCGTTCATTTCGTATGCGAGATGCCGAGCCCGTAGAGCGTCACGGCGCTGCCGCCCGCCGGGTCCTGGCAGTAGTTGCCCGACTTGAAGTACATATTGGCGTTGTTGAAGCTCGGGTCCAGCTGGATCGACTGGCTGTGCCCCGCGGCCGTGATATCGAGCTGACCGTTCGGCTTCATCTGCATGTCGTACGAGAACTTTTCGCCGGGTTTGACGCCGGTTGCGATCGTCACGTTATGGCGGCCCGCATTCGGCGAGTTCGAGTCCATCACGCTCGCGACGATGTTGCCCTTGTCCCAATGCAGTTCGACGGGCGGACGCGGCTTGCCGCTCGACACCTGCTGGTGGATCTGGCCGAACACGACGTCGCCGCCGGGCGGCAGCTTGTCGACCGAGACCGTTCCGCTGAGCGTCGACGTACCGCTCGACATCTTCCAGGTGCCATTTTCCGAGAGTTCGGAACGCGGGAAATTCGAATTCGCGGTATGGGCGCCACCGCCCGGCGGCACCGTCAGCGTGATCGAACCGTTGCCGTTGTGCTGGAAATACTGGCTGTTGTAATTGCCGAGCTGGCCGCCGCTGATCGTATCCACGTGGCCGTTGCTGCCGCTCGGCAATTGCAGGCTGCCGAAGCCCGACAGGTCGACCGAGGACGGTCCACCGCCGGCTCCGTTCACGCCGCTCGGCGACGTCGTGCCTACCGACGGGGCACTGGCCGGAGGTGTACCTCCGGGGCCTGCGCTCGCGGGCGCGGGTGCGGGCGGCGAGAAACCGCCGCTGGAAGGTGTGGGAACCGACGGCGCGCCGGCACCGCCGACCGCGGGCGCGCCACCGCCGCCGCTGCCGTTCTGGTTCTGGTACGTCTGGTTCAGGATCTGCAGGATTTCCTGCAGCAATTCCAACATCAGCTGCTCCTGGCCGGCATTGCCGGCGCCGAAGCTGCCTGCATCCAGACCATTCAGCGAACCGGCCTGGTACGGGTTCTGAATCGCCAGATTGGACATGGTCGACACTCCAAGAATTGAGTCCGTTTGAGAAGCACCGTTCGCGTGATCGCCCGTGAGGGCTTATAACGGTCTGTAAACCACGATCACTGTATGCGGAGCGCCGGAGCATTCCGGCTCGCATCCGAAGTTTCGTCGCGTGGGGCGAAATGAATGGTTGGGGGGGGGGGGCGGGAGGGGGGTGGCCGCTTTTGGTAAGGGCGAACTTGAAAGCGTCCGTCACGCAATCCTGCGATTTGTGTTGCGATGTCCCCTAACCAGCGCTCCGGTCATCAAAACAAGGCACTGTTCAACGGACTGCCAGATCGCCTGGCTGAAACTTGCTCTGTGAACAGGTTGCGTTCTGATCGCATTATCCGTACGTGGCCGCCCGGTGGGTTGGTAAAAGCGTGTTTAATCGAACCCGCTTAATACAACCGGATTTGATCATGCCAGCCTGTCAATGGCATGGGTTCCGCTACCCGCTCCCATTCGTTCATGGACGATAGCGGCAATGCGATTAGCGGTTCTTCTTCGAAACCATCGCGCCGCCGGCTCCGACTAACGACTTCTCTACGCAATGGGTCCGGCTGGTGCGCGCGAGTTGATTCTCCGAGGAGCCGGCAGTTGCGTAGGATACGTGCCTGTCATTCACTGTCGATTGACCACCCATGCGCCTTCAATTTGCCCAGGGCGCGTCTTGCGACCTCGCGGGGATCACCCGAATAGCATGATTCATCGATCGCGCCTTTGTTTGTCATTGCGACTTTCGTGCAAAGGGCTTCCATTCTTTCATTCGAAACGGCGTCAACTGTTACCCGCTGGGCACCGAGTCGCGTTGCCGCGCTCGCTGCCGCATACTGTACGAAATAGCCAATGCCCTTTCCCTGCATGGCTTCCGGTAGCTCGACAACGTCATAGCCAAACGTTGATCTGTTCGTGTACGTAGGATTTTCGTTGTCGGCGGTCATCTCCTGAGTTACCGAGACAGCTTGCCCGTCAGGGGCCTGTAGATGCAACCGGAAGTTTGCCTTCGACTCGCCTGCCGGCTTGCGATCTTGTCCGATCCTTAATTTTCCGAACCGGGCATGGGACGCAGCGTAATTGACCTCGTTCATTTCGCGTTGCTCTGGTCGAACGCGCGAAACGCTGATACTCGGCATCGAGCCTGCGTCACGGGAAGGGCGCGGTGCACGAGATAAGCCCTGCAGCGGAAAGCTCGGCGACTGTTGACGTTCCCGGTTAGACCCGGGCCTGACGGCTTGCGAACCAGGCTGGTTGTCGTACGGAGCGACAACGTCGGTACTAACAGTAATAGCTCTCGATGCACAGATTCCCATTGAACCTCATCCTTAGGTCGTCAACACAAATGCCATGATATAGGCCTTATCGAATTCGCGTTGATAGTCCGACAATACTTCGAGCTGATCGCTTGCCATGCAATAGGTGCAAGGACGGAATGAATGTATGTGACCTTCCTGCTGGATTCCCAACCCCCAAACCGAGCCAGGAGCAAGGCGCGCCGATCTCTCCAACGATGTCGAACTTCTGAAGCTCCTCCGGTCGCTTCGGTGCGAATATCACGCCCGCCCTCGTTCACTCATGCCACCGCATTCACCTCTCGCGGACGCCCCGGCAAACCGCGCCCATAGCGCGGCTTTTCCGGGGCGTGTCTGGTACTACTGTGCTTCCGGCAAACCGAACAGGAATGGCGGAACACCCTGGCCAAGCAGATACCCGCCAAGCACACCCGCCGTATCGTCTTCGTTCTGGGTAATATGGTTGGCAGCGACCAGCATGGCGCGCATCCACAATTGCGCCGGGTTGCTCAGCGCAACCGCGCGCGCACTGAGCTTCTTCCACAGCATGAGCGAAGCATCGAGGCAATCCTTGCCGCAGCGCTGAATTTCAAGGGCGTGATAGACGCGATCGTTCAGAGGCACCAACTCGCCTTGGCTAACGTGAGCCGATGCTTCCGCATAGACCTGCGCGAGGCGTGCCTGTGCCGAGCGGACCAGCAATGCGGCGTTGCCGAGCTTGTCCTTCACGTACGGGTTCTGTGCCGCGCCCCCCGGCCCCATGACATTCTGGCGCGACGTCATCTGTTCGATGTACAGATCGATCATGCCGCGTGCGTAGCCGATGATGACCGACGACACCGCCCCATAGAAAACCTGGCTGAACGGGTACAGATACGGCTCCGGCCGGTTGGATTTCCGATAGTCGACGATGCTGTGCGAACGATAATCCGGCACGAATGCCTCGCCCTTGATACGCACGCTCTTACTCCCGGTACCGCCGAGTCCGACGACATGCCAGTCGTCGATAATCTCGTAGTCGTCGCGCGACACGAGGAAGGCGCGGTGATCGCGAGGATTGCCTTTTTCGTCGAGCGCAAACGCACCCAGCATGGCACCGCCTTCGGCGTGATCGCACCCACTGGAGGTTCGCCATTCGCCGCTCACGAGCCATCCGCCTTCCACCCGGCGACATTTCCCGAACGGAGCATAAGACGAAGCGACCAGGATATTCGGGTCCGTTGCCCACAATGCTTCCCCCGCGCGCGGGTCCATCGTACCGAACTCCCACTGGTGGACACCCAGAATCATCATGTTCCACGCGCTGGATGGGCACCCTCTGCCAAGTTCCATCAGTACCCTGGAGAATACGCCCGGGTCCATTTCCCATCCCCCCCAGCGCCTCGGTTGCAGTATCTTGAAGAAACCGGCCTGCCTGAAGGCCTCGATCGTCTCTGCTGGCACACTGCGCGCCTGTTCTACTTCAGCGGCGCTGGCACGTAGTGCAGGAATCATTGCGTTGGCGCGCGCAACCAGTTCCTTCACCGACGGCGCGTAAATCATTTCGTTAGCGACATTCATTTCCTTCCTTCTCCTTAACACTCGAATCGTCGACAAGCGCGCTGAACTGCCCGTGCGCGTACACGAGCGGCGCTGTGTCGACTTCTCCTACAACGACACTCTCCACGTCGCAAATCAAAATGGAATGCGTGCCTGCCTGGACCATCTCGGCTATGTGGCACTGGAAGCTCGCCAGTGCGCCGGACAATGCCGGCACCTTGCCTTTCCACATACTCGTCGCGAATCGATCCGGCCCGCTGACATCCGGCACCATCCCTGCAAAACGTCGAGCGATATCCACGTCGCTCGCGGACAGCACGTTCACGCATAGAGCACGCGCCTTTTCGAAGGCCGTATACGCGGACACCTTGCGGTTCACGCAAGCCAGCAGGCGCGGCGGCTCCGCGGACAACGAGGTCACGGCCGTCGCCGTCAACCCGACCGGCATCCCGTCCAGATCGGACGTCAGCACACAAACGCCGGCTGCCAGGCGGCGCATTCCCTGTCGGAAGCAATCCGGCAACGTATCGATGCGCCGCACCGGCGTTTTCGCTAGCGCAGTTTCAGCCATATTCTGTATTCCTGAATTGAAGAACCGATCCGTTATTCGTGATGCACGGACCGCACCGTGTCACTCGCACGGTGCGCTGCACGGAATACCTTTGGTGGAATCGGGGCGTCGTGACAGCCTGCCCGAACGCGAACCGCTTACACGGACATGGCCGGAGGCCGATGGCCCCAGTCGCTCAGCTGACTGTAGTTTTTCACTTCCCACGCAAGGTCGTCGATGACGACACCGCCATAGCCATACTCGAGTCCGAAACCCGACGGCGTCTGGACGTAAAAGGAGAACATCTGGTCATTGGGATGATGTCCCAATCCCGCGTGGATCGTCAGACCGGCATTCAGGCAGCGGTCATAGGCCATACCCACATCGTCGATGCTCTGCACCTCAAGCAGCACGTGGTGCAGCCGCTTCGGGAAAGGCATGGATGCTGTGGCCAGCGAATGATGGCGCCCCGTTCGCGTGTGAAAAAAAGTCGCATCGATCATCACACCGGGCATGGTATGCGAATCGCGAATCGTGTCGCTGATACGAAGGCCGAGCACGTTCTTATAGAAGTCGAGCGACCTAACGTAGTCTTTCGAAACGGGCAGGATATGTCCCATGCCGAGGCGTCCCGTCTCGAATCCCGCTCCCTTTAGTCGCGCCGAGTGAAACGGCGCAGAACCCGGGGCATAGGTCGGGCCGCAATAAAATTCATGGACGAAGCCATTCGGGTCGTCGCAACAGAAGACACGCTCCACCTGCCGGCTCGCGGCAAGGTCCTTGCCGCCATCGCGGACCGGAAGACCCGTGCTCTTCAGTCGCGTGATGTAGGCATGCAACTCGTCCTCCGTATCGAACTGCCAGCCTGCCGCGGCAATGTCGTCGTCGCGCCCCTCCTCCAGCAGGATGCGCTGCGCGTACTCGTCCATACGCAAGCCAAGTGAACCGGAATTTCGCTGGCCCGCCATCAGGCCAAGCACGTCAACTGCAAAATCCTCCCATTTCCTCAAATTGCTCACCTGGAACACGGTGTATCCCAGGCTTGAAAGCTCCGACATGATTACTGCTCCTTCAAGGGGTTTCTTGCGCAGCCACTATCGCGCCACCGGATCTATCAAGCAATCATCATGCCATCACAGAAATGATGCATCGCATCATTTCTCATTTTCCGTTAAAACTATGAAAAATATAAAACTTAGAACATCGACAATGTTGCATTGCAATATAAAACCACAAATCGGTCGCGGTTGATTTTTCGCGGTACCTGAAAAAAAATGATGCCCCACTGCAAAATTTTTAACCTCCTTTGGCAGGCCGCCCGGCAAGCCAAGGGAGACATCGATGCCGAAAGCACTCAGCCGCATGGACTTCCCCGATATCGCACTACTCAAAGACAAGCTCCATTTCAATCCCGAGCGGGCGCAGATCTATCTGGGCAAGCAGCGCATGATCATGATGCATCTCGCCGCGCTCAACGATTTGCGCGGCGAACTGATTGCCTCACTCGGCAGTTATTCCGCCAGAGCGATCCTGACTCGCATCGGGTTTTCTTCAGGCACACGCGACGCGGAGACAGCACTACAACTTCATGCACCGGGCGCCGCTATATTCGATTTGCTGGCGCGAGGCCCGCAGCTTCATGCGCTACAGGGGGTCGCCCTCTCCAAGCTGATCAGCGCGGACCTGGACGTGACGCAAGGGCGCTGCCGTCTGGAATTCCTGTGGGAACATTCATTCGAAGACGAAGACCACCGACTGTCGCATAGCTTCAGTTCGACGCCCGCATGCTGGCTACAGACCGGATACGCAAGCGGCTTCCTGAGCGCCTGCATGGGGAAGCTGATCCTCGTGCGGGAAATCGGCTGTCGGGCAATGGGGCACGACGTGTGCCATGTCATCGCCCAGCCGGCAAGCGAATGGGCCGATCCGGAGACGGAGCTGCAGTTCCTGAACGCGCCAGTCATGGATCATGTGCCTGATTTCAAGGCAAAGGAAAGAAGAGAAAAGCGACGCGTGGCGGCACTCCCGCATGAACAGTCCAAGGGTAAGTCGGAGATAGTTGGCATGTCGCCGGCTTTCCAGGCTGTTGTCCAGAAGATCAACCGTGTGGCACCAACCGGGGCGACCGCACTGTTGCTGGGGGAAAGCGGCGTCGGCAAGAGCGCTTTGGCCCGCCTGCTGCACGAGCGGAGTCACCGGGCGGCGCAGCAGTTCGTGGCCATAAACTGCGCGGCCATTCCCGAGAGCTTGATGGAAGCCGAACTGTTTGGTGTGGAGCGCGGCGCTTTCACCGGTGCCGAGGCCGCCCGTGCAGGGCGTTTCGAACTCGCCGAGAATGGCACTCTGTTTCTGGATGAGATCGCGACCCTGCCGCTTACCGCGCAAGGCAAATTGCTGCGCGTACTGGAAACGGGAGAGTTCGAACGCCTCGGCAGCGGCACGGCCCGGCACGCTGACGTTCGCATCATTGCCGCAACCAACGAGGATCTTTGGGGCGCCGTGCGGGCAGGCCATTTCCGGGAAGACCTGTTCTTCCGCCTATATGTTTTCCCGATTCAGATTCCGCCGCTGCGGCAACGCAAGGAAGATATCCCGGTGCTTATTGCGCACTTCGTCGAGCGCTATTCGAAGGCCTACGACCGCCAGGTCCACGGACTCGCGCCGGAAGCCATGGCCACGCTGCTCTCGTACCCCTGGCCCGGCAATATCCGTGAGCTTTCGAATGTCCTCGAGCGTGCAATCATTCTCAGCGACAACGACCGGCCGCTCGACCTTTCACATGTCATTACGATGAAGGAGCTTTCGCGCGAGCGTACGCAAACGGATCACATCGTGTCGATTCCTTCGGAAAAGAGCACCGCAGAAGCGGCTCCCGCTTTGCATCGGGACGAGGCGGAACCGGATCACTCGGCAATCGTGAGCGAACTCATGCGCCGCCATGGCGTCACTCTCGCTCAGATGGAAAGGACGATGGTCAGCGCCGCGGTCGATCAGGCCGGAGGTAATGCCTCACGGGCAGCCGCGATTCTCGGCATCACACGCGGTCAGTTGGCGTACCGAAGAAAACAGCTCGCACCTTCGTAATACGCCCCTGCCCACTGCCTACCCTACCGGACCTACCCGTTTTCGAAAAAATTCGTAGACCCCATTTGCAAACTGGACGAGCGCCGGTTTTGCATGACGACGAGACGCTCCATGAAGGCGAGGTCTTTCTCCTTGATATCGAAGGCGGCTTCGACCCAGTCTTCAGTAGTCGCCAGCAATTCCGCACGACACAACGGCAACACGCGTTGGCGCGCGCGTATCATGGCGCGAATGCCGTTCAGTTTCGGGCGCAGTTTGTCGATGAAGGTATGCATCGCGGCTTGGGCATCGCCCGGCTTGAATACCTGATCGACGAGCCCCTTCTCCGCATGCCATTGCGCCGTATGCGACTCGCCCGCGCCGATCAGCTCTTCGGCGAGCAGCATGCCTGCCTTGCGAGCGACGAGCGAATACCCGCCCATACCGGGAAAGAGATTGAACGCGATTTCCGGGAACCCCATTTGTACGTCGCGCTGAGCGAGCAGGAAATGATGTGCAAGCGCTGCCTCGAACCCTCCGCCAAGTGCGGTTCCTTCGACCATCGCAAGCGAAATGGCCCCGGTATCGAACCCTCGCGCTGCTGCATACACGCAGTCGACGCAGGCCTGTGCGTAGGCCATCAGCTCCTGGCGTTTTCCCATGCGAATCGCTTTCGCCAGGAAATCGAGGTCCCCGCCGACATTGAACATCGTCGGAACCTTTGAGCCGGTGACCCAGAAGTCGATCGGCACATCGGATTCCCGGGCGGCCTGGGCGAGTTCGAGAATTTCACGCACGAGTTCGACATTGAAGCAGGGGCGCGGCCGCGGGTGCAACATCACCCACAGGATGTTGCGCCCCTCCTCGTAGCAAGCGGAGATTTGCGATAGATTGCCTGTTTTTTTGAATTGCCGATACGCGTTCTTCTGAGGCATATTCATTTTGAATTTCTCTTTCAAAATAGAAATATGGATTAAGCAACGCACACTCAAAAACTGCAATCCTGCTTAGCACCTCCAACCATTCGGGAATCTATTTTCTACCTATAGCGTAGCCATGCCCCCCGCGATGATCGCGGATGCCCCATGCAAAACGGCGGTCCAGCCGTGCCGGGACCAGCGCACATCCAACGTGCGTCCCGTCTCCGCCATCGGCACGAAACGGCCGATGAGTTCGGTCAACGCTTCCCGCGGATAGCCGGCCATATCCATGATTCCGCCACCGAGAAGAATCACAGACGGCGACATCATCGCAATGGCCGCGCCCACCGCCATCGCCTGATATCTGACGAAGCGCGACAGCTCTTTCTCCAACGAAGAATCGAACCCCGATGCCTGGAATACACCGTCAATGGACACGCCGTTACGCTCGGCAATGGCTTGCAGCGCACGCCCGGATGCATAGGCTTCGAGGCAGTCCGGTCGCACGCCCTCGGGCACAGGACCTTGCGCGCAAAACGGCATCAGACCGATTTCCAGCGCCCAGCCGCCGCCGCGAAACGGCTTGCCGTCATTCACGTAAGCCGCACCGATCCCGGTGCCGAAGAAGATGCCGAGAACATCATTTGCATCCCCAACAATGCCCGCTCGCGTCTCGCCCAGCAGGGCCAATACCGCGTCACGCTCAAGGAGAACGGTGCAGCCGACGAGCCGCGCAAGCTCGGTACCCAGCCGCCGGCCATCGAGACTCCCGATGTTCGCGGCATGCAGAACGCGATCGCCATCCCGGTCGATAAATCCCGGCACGGCGGCGACTATCGTCTGTGGCGCGATGCCTGTCTCCGCGATCACATTCCCGACCATTCGTGCCAGTGCTTGCACAGGATCCCCCGCTCTGAGCGCATCGCTCGAAAAGAGCTTGCGATAAGCCAGCGGTTGGCCGCCACATGCGTAGCCAAACTTGACGTTCGTACCACCGATATCGATCACGAGAATGGATGCGCCGTCTGGTGTCTGCAAGCTCTTTGTGGCCTGTGTCATGACGCGCTCCGCATCGGCATCAGAAACTCGCGCAACGCCCGTTCCATCCCGGCGAGGTACTCGTTGCGACTTACAGATTTCGACGTCACGATCCTCAACGTCGAACCCGGAATCAGGTCGGCCAGCGTCTGCGCCATTTCCACTGGATGCACATAATCCTGGCCGTTGGCAACGACGAGCGTCGGCAAATCGAGCCCGCCGATATCGCTGCGTTGAACGTCCGGCCCCTGTGCGGGAATGCGACTCAACAGCGCAATGGTCGACTCCGGATCGCTCCGCGTGAAAAAGCCGCGCATCGATGCCGCGTTATCGGTCGAGACTACTTCGATCTCTTGCAAACGCTCGCCGGCTTCGAGTCGCATCAAACCCTCGCGGGCCCCATGTTTCGCGAGAAGATCGGCCACGTCGCGATAGATCCGCAGTTGCGCGGGACCCGCCGTGTCCACCCACGCGGGCCGCGCAAGAATCAGCGCGGCCGCGCGCTCGGGGCGCGACACCGCGATGCGCAACGCCACGGCCGCGCCGAGCGATATGCCGCCGACGACCGCGCGCCCGATGCCAAGATGATCCAGAAGGGCCACGGTATCATCGGCAAACTGTGCGATCGACAATGCCGTGACGCTCCCTAACGCGGAAAGACCGTGGCCGCGACATTCGAGCGTGATGCGGCGAATGCTGTCGATCGCGGGAAAAACCTCCGCCGGTTGCCTGCGGTCCGCGCCCAACCCGTGCTGCCACAACACCGGCAGACCCTCGCCCTCATCCACGAATGCCAGCCTGCATCCATCCGCCGTTTCAAAGTAGCGGCCAGTCATCACGCGCAGTCCTGAATGATTGACGACAGATACGATGCCACGCCAGGCGCCTCGGACTCTTCGAAGTTGTGGCCGACCAGCGGACCATCGTAGCCAACCGCTTTCATCCGGGCGACGAATGCCGGAAGATCGACGGCGCCCTGGCCTGCGGGAACGACGGTGCCATGACGGTCTATATCCTTCGCATGCACGAGAAACAGGCTGCCCCCGAGCAGTTCCGCGGCCTCCGCAACGATCTCGTTCTGCCGGGGCTGCGCCTCGGGCGGAAGAAGATTGGCGGCGTCGAGCACAATGCCAAGACGCGTCGAACCCATCTCATCGAGTATCCTGCGCGCGAGCCTCGCATCTGCAATCACGTTGCCCGGTTCCGGCTCGATACCGAGCACGAGATCGAATGCCTCGGCAAGTGCCAGCGCAAAATCGAGTTCACCGCGAAGGGTATGCCATGCCTCGTCAGAGCGGTTGTCGGGATGAGCGCGCCACATATTCGAGGTATCGCGCGATCCGGTGCACAAGGTCACCAGCGAGACGCCCATCTCGCGCGCTGCCCGCATCACGTTTTCGAACCCGGCTCTGTCGCGTTGTCGTTGTGCCGGGTCTGGATGCGCCATGTTGTAGGTACCCGATAACGCGCACAACGTCAGGCCCGCTTCCCTGGCGCTTTGGGCAATACGTTCCCCCATGCCGGACGGAAACACGTCGGGCAATGCCGCAAGTCCCGCACATGAAAGGTTGAACTGCACGGCGGAGAACCCGTCGGCGCGTATCCGCACGAACAGATCGCCAGGGTATTTCGCGGCGTACGTCCGGGCAAAAACGCCTGGCGTCATCACAACGCACCCCCGGCTTCATCGAGGGCGACCGGCGCGCCGCTACGCACCGATTGCGCAATCGCGACCATTGCCCGGATCGACGCAACACCATCGTCGATATCGGCGCCTCGTGCCGCGACGCCATTCAGCACCGTATCCGCGAACCCTTCGATCTGGCGTCGATAGAAATGCCCATCGGCTCCCAGCACGCGCGTCGTCGTCTCATTACGCTCGTGAAAAATCTCGACGTCGCTCGCCTTGTAGTACCAGGGGTTATAGATTTTCGCGGTCGCGCTACCGTGCTCGCCGTAGATCTGAAACCCTTCGTGCCAGTCCATGCGAACCGCGATGGTCAAATCCAGATGCCCCAGCGTGCCGTTTTCGAAATCGACGTCCACGAACCAGCAATAAGCGCCGAATTTCTCTCGCAGCCTCGCATCGACCGCGCGAATCGGGCCGCCGAGATAGCGCGCGAGATCGACGAGATGGCTACCGTGCGCCAGCATGAAATACCGTTGCCTGTCGGCTTTGGGGTCGCCTTGCGGACGCAGCACGCGCGTGCCTTGGCGTGGCATGGGTTGAATCGCGTCCGTGTTGGTATAGCGATGCGTCGAATCGCAGTACCAGGCCTTGAGCGCCAGCATCTCGCCCATTTCATCCTGCACGAATGCCTTCGCCGATTCGATGCCGGGATCGAAGCGTAGCATGTGGCCGATTTGCAGAACCTTGCCCGAACGTCGAACTTCCAGAGCGAGCTGCTCGACCTCCTCGACCGAAACGCCGATGGGTTTCTCGCACAGCACGTGCTTGCCCGCAGCAAGTGCCTTCAGTGACGCGGGTACGTGGAACGCATCGGACGTACCGATCACGACGGCGTCCACCTCCGGGTCCGCGAGCATCTCGTCATAGTCGAGATAGATCTTCTGCGCGTCGTAGAACTGGCCGAAATGTCGCGCGAGACCTTCGTCGACATCGCACACCGCAAACAACGTGGCGTTGCGCGCTTTCTGCACGGACTCGAAGTGTGCAAACTGCGAAATCGGTCCACAGCCCAATATGCCGATACGCAATTGCCTTTCATCCTTTCTCACAGCGTTCTCCATCGGTGTCCCGCACCGAATATCAGGCACATCGATGCAGGCGGACGCCGTTCTCACGGCCTCCGTGGGCCCCACATCACACGGCGGTCCAGCCGCCGTCGATCTTTAGCGTGGCGCCGGTCATCATCGCAGCCGCATTCGAGGCGAGAAACACGACCGGTTCCGCCACGTTCTCCGGTTCGCCGATCTGGCGCAGCGGAATTCGCGCAAGCAGTGAATTGCGCGTGGCTTCGTTCTCGAGCCAGCCTTTGGTGCTGTCCGTCCGGATGAACGTGGGAGCAACGGCGTTGACGCGGATGTGATGCTGCGCCCATTCGACGGCGAGACATTGCGTCATATGAATCATCGCGGCTTTCGTCATGCAGTAGATCGACTCGCCATCGAGAGCGACGAACCCGGCCTGCGATGCAATGTTGATGATCGACCCGCGACCGCGCGTTGCCATCTTGCGCGCGGCGGCCTGAGAGGCGAAAAAAGCCCCCTTGACGTTCAGATCGAACATCGCGTCATAGTCGCCGGTCTTGACCTCCATGGCGGGCGCCGGGCGGCTGTGACCTGCGTTATTGACCAGCACGGACAGCGGACCCAGTTCCGTCTCTACCATCGACACGGCCTGCTCGATCGACTCGATCGACATCATGTCCATCTGCACTGCGACCGCGTTGATGCCGGCATCGCGCAATGCTTGCGCCTCGTCGGCGCCGGCCCGCATGTCGCGGCAGCCGAGCGCCACGGCTGCGCCCGCTTCGCCAAGGGCCTTCGCGCACGCGCGGCCGATTCCTCGTGTCGCGCCCGTGACAAGAGCAATTTCCCCCTTCAATGCAAAGGGGTTCACCGAATTCTCCTGCACTGTTCCTCTCCTTGATAAAACGACCGGATGCATTCCACGCTTTGGCTATACGCTCAGCACGGTTTCGAGCCAGCCACGCAGTCCCGGCGTGCAGGCAACGACCTGATTGCCCCGCGTGAGACATTCTTTCGTGAGGAAGTCATTGACCCATCCGCCCGCTTCTTCGACGAGCAGGACGGCCGCCGCCGCATCCCATGAGTTGATATGCAGTTCGCAGTAGGCATCCTGCCGCCCCATGGCCACATAGGCGATACCGAGCGCGCCGGAGCCGCGCCGCTTTACGCCCGCGCCCAATGAATGCAGCGTCTCCAGAACTTTGGCATAAGGCTCGAACGGAACGCGCGACGACCACCCGAGTTCGACGACGGACTGACGTATGTCCGCAATCGCGCTGACCTTGATGGGCTGCCCATTCATGGTGGCGCCGTGCCCTTTGCGCGCGGCAAACAACTCGTCGAGCATCGGGTCGTACAGCACGCCGATCTCCGTCTTGCCATGCTGGACAAATGCAATCGACACGCAGAAATAAGGCACGCCGCGCGCGAAATCGGCCGTTCCGTCGATCGGGTCGACGATCCACACGCGATCGCCGACTTCGCCGCCACTCTCTTCGCCGAAAAAGCCGTCGTCGGGAAACGAGGCGGCCAGTCGCGCAGCAATCAGTCGCTCGACTTCTCCATCCGTTTCAGTCAGATAGTCCTGAGGACCTTTGAACTTGAAACTCAATGCATCGTCGCGCGCAAGGAAACGCCTGCGGATCAGCTGCCCCGCCTCTCTGGCAATCGCACACGCGGCCAGAAACCGCAAATTCATCAACGCATCAGTCATGAAGTCCTCCGTTTAACCGGCATGCTGCCCCCTGTTTGCCGCTCACAGCGGCAAGGTGCCTTTGCGCAACAGCATATTCCCGTACACGCGCGCCTCGCCAGTCACGACGATGGCTACCGCTTTCGCGGCCCGCACCTTGAACTCGGCCGCCGGCAACGAATCGACCCCGAGATGCGGCGCGTGGGTGTTCGCAATCGAAATGAAATCGCTCATGACCGGCAGGATTTCGGCCGGCTGGTTGCGTACCTCCATGCGGGTGATCGTCTGTGCGCCTTTGTCGAGCGGCAAAACCGAAAGAATGGCGTCGAGTACACGCGGACCGTCGGCGCCGTCCTGCCGAATGATTTGCGGACCGGCGCTCAACACCGGGTAGTTGCGATCGACGATCGCAATATCCTCGCCGTGCCCCATGGCACGCAGCACCGCAAGCAGTTCCGGGCCGAGAAGCGGGTCGATATTCCTGAGCATGTTGTTTCCTGTCAAACGTTGAGATGGACGAAATACGTCGGCGGCAGCCACGCATCGGCAGCGAGATTGCACTCTATTTGTTTGTATTTTAAACAAATATAAAAATCGATGTATTCGGGGTTAACGCGCTTATTTTTGTCATATACATACATTTGAAATGCGATAAGGATGCGTTTAGAATGCAAAAAATAGCCAGGATCGCACGATGCAGCCTCCCCAATCACTCCGCTTAGCCATTACCGGGATCGAAGCCGGCAACAAGGCCGCCAGGCTGCGCAGCGTCCTGCCCGACATCGAGCAGCGCCTGAGCGCCGGCGCGCGCATTTCAGACGTCGTGAAGGTGCTGAACGAAAATGGGCTCGCCATCACCACCGCGACGTTGAAGAGCTACCTGTACAGGTTTCGCAAAGCCGCGCGGGAGAAGCAGTTCGATCCCCACTCGGCACGGCCGGCGGCCGTGCCCGGAGACTGGACCACCCCTGCCCCGCCTTCGCGCGTGGACAGCCCAACGCCCGAGGCGGCGCCACAGGAAACCGCCTCGACAACCCCCATGCTGCTGCGCCATATCAATACGGCGCGATGTCTGCGGCAGCTTGAGCGCGGTGTCACGCTGAGTCGTGCGGATCTTTCGCGAGAGTTGGGGCTGACGCGTGCAACGATTGGACACGCCGTCAAGGAGTTGATCGACTCGGGGCTGGTTGTCGAAACGTCCGACCGCGTGGAGGGCGGCCGGCCTGGCCGGCCAGGATCAGGGATACGTCTGAATCCGCAGGGCGCCTACGCCATCGGAATCGATATATCCAGCCTCAACCTGACGGCGGTGATGGTCGATCTGGAAATGCGCATCGCGCATCGGCTCAGCGATTCCATCGAGGCTCATGCGGACAACGTCGAACGCGTGGTCGAGCAGATCGCGATCCTGTCCGCACGTCTTCTGCAGGAGAGCGGCGTCGAGCCGAGCCGCGTTCAGGGCCTGTGCGTTTCGGTGCCGGGACTCGTCGATCGCGGCGGTCGCGTGGTCATCGCACCGTTCCTGCGCTGGCGCGATGTGCCGTTGAAACAGATACTGTCCGCACGCAACGATCTGGCGTGGCCCATCACGGTTTGCAACGACGCCGTCGCCTTTGCGAACGCCGAACGCACGATGGCTCGCGAGCAGGATGCGCAAAACATGCTGCTGATTCTGCTGACCGAAGGTCTCGGTGGCGCGATCGTTCAGCAGGGACGCATCCTCGAAGGTGCGCGCGGCTACGCGGGCGAACTGGGGCATATGGTGATGGGGGCGACTCCGGGCGCGATCGCGTCGCACACGTTCGAACTGCTCGCGGGCTATGAACGTTTCCGCGCGTTCCTGCCGAAAGATCAGAGTTTCGAGCGCGGTCTCGAATGGCTGGCACGCACGGACCATACCGGCCGCACACCTGCACTCGAAGAAACATTCGATGAATGGGCGAATGTCCTGACAACGGGCATCCTGAATCTTGTCTATGTGCTGGACCCCGGAAAGATCGTCCTTGGTGGACCGTTGAGCATATTGTTCCCTCGCGTCGAACAGAGGGTGAAACGGGCGCTGGCGAGCAACCTCATGCACGGCTTCACGGCGCCGCCGATCTACATCACACGGCTCGGCGTGGACGGAGCCGCTATCGGCGCCGCTTCCGTCGTCAGGAACCAGCTATTTGCGTTGCCGAGCCTGAATGGTTCCGGTGCGGGTAGTGATCTTCGAGCCTTTTAGCTTTGTCCTTGATCTTTGGGCCGCTTCGAAGACGTCCACCGCCGCACACACCGTACGCATTGCCGCTGCCCCGTCTTTCCCCTTGACTGCCGCTGTGGTTGATCGCTGACGCAGCTTCGCATCACAGCTATTTGCTTCGTCATTGCGCCCCCCTGCTCTCCGTTGAACTGGTAAGAATGGGGCACGCTGCCAGTCACCCATGCCGTCTCCAGAGCAGACATTCAACCATCCTGAGTAAAATCACGAAACCCGGTTATCGGCAACCACGCAAGCGCCCCGCCGTACACTTCTTTTGATTATCTGATCGCATCCATGAACACTGCTCAACACCCACTCCCCGCCGTCATGCAAAGCACTCCTCCCGAATATATTTTTATGGGGGTTCGCATGAGAGTGCTTCTCTCGTCGGCACAAACCGGCGGCCAGTTTTCGATGATCGAAGGCATCATGCCGCCGGGTGGCGACGGCGGCTTGCATATTCATCATCGCGAAGACGAGTCGATGTTCATCATCGAAGGTGAAATGGAAGTCACGATCGGAGACAAAGTCGAAATACTGAGCGCCGGCTCCTCCTACTTCGCGCCGCGCGGCGTGCCGCAACGGCTGCGCAACCTCGGCGAAAAGCCCGTGCGCTGCATCGTGACCACCACGCCCGGCGGTTTCGACGAATTCATTGCTCAAGCGGGTATCCCTCTGGACGGCGCGGCCGGCGCCGGCGCCGCGGAAATCCCGGCGCAACCGCCCACGCCGGAACAGATGGCGGGCTTGCTGCGTCTCGCCGAATCGTTTGGGATCGAGATTCTGCTGCCGCCCGGCGCCTGATTTCCACAGGCTCGAACGGCCCTCAAAAGGCCGTTCGAAGACGATGCGGCACAGGGCACATCGCGCCGGGTGCCGCCGTCATAGCAACGCGACCGCGGTTGCCTCGTCGGTAATCAGCACATGGACGAGCCCGGCCCGGATCGCCCCGCGAATGATCGACACCTTCTGCAATCCGCCCGCAGCCAGGATCAGCTCGGGAATCGCTCGCAGGTCCTCCAGAGCAGGGTTGATCGTGCGCGCGGCCAGCGGATGATCGACCAGTCGTCCGTCGGCGTCGAGATAATGCCCGCAGATGTCGCCGGCCGCGCCGGCATCGCGTAGCGACTGGCAGGCCGCTTCCGAAATCACGCCATATTCGAGCATCTTCGACTGCGGCGAGAGATCGGTCGCGCTCAGCAACGCCATGTCGACGTGCCTCGCCATCTCCAGCACGCTGCGAACGGGCTCGCTGCGAACGAGCGCGTCGCGCAGTTCGGCCGTCTCCGCATGCAGCGGCGCCGTCATGTAGTAGCAGGTTGCGTCCAGCATCCGCGCGAACAAAGCCGCGTTGTCGTAGGGATTGATGCGCGTGCTGCGCGCAAGGCCGCCGCACATCAACACCACGGTATTGTCCATCTGCTGCCGCCGTATGACGTTCTGCGCGGCGGCGTTGATCGTGCCGCCCCAACTGATGCCTAGCGTGGCGCCCTGCCCGAGTTGGCTGGAGACGTACTGGCCCGCCGCCGCGCCGACCACCGGACGCAAGTCGTCGGCATCTTCGGGCGTCGGCACCACGATCGCGCGGCGCAGATCGTAAGCCTCGGTCAGCCGCACTTCCAGCTCGACATAAGCACCCACCGGGCTATTGATCGTGATCTGCACGAAGCCGCTGGCGCGCGCCTCGTTGAGCACGCGATTCACGCGCTTGCGCGTGAGACCCATGCGCAACGCAATCGCCTCCTGGGTTTGCCCCTCCTTGAAATACGCCCAGCAAATGCGCGCCATCACCTGCGCGTCGATCGATTGCCCCTCGTCTGCGGAAGGGGCGTTCCTGTGGCGTTCCATGCGCGATTTTCTCCGTTGTCCTTGCAGGCTCGCCGTGACGCGGCAAGCCGGCGGTGTGCAACGGTATCACCTTCCGGCGCATGAGCACAAATGGGTTTTCGCAGTCACAAAAGGGTAACGTTACAAATGTACCTTAGCGAACTCAAATGAGCTTCGGGTATTCGGATGAACAAGATCCCTGACACGATGGGCGCCGCCGGCACGCGGCGCGCGCGAGGCGGCATCGAGCTTGCGGGCGTGTCGCGCCGTTACGGCACGTACGTCGCCGCCGACCAGATCGACCTGACAATCGGCGAAGGCGAGTTCGTCGCCCTGGTCGGGCCGAGCGGATGCGGCAAGTCCACCCTGCTGCGCATGGTCGCCGGACTCGACTGGCCCGATAGCGGCACCATTCACATCGGCGGCCGCGACACGGCTACGCTCGGCCCGTCCGCGCGCGACGTGGCGATGGTGTTCCAGAACTACGCGCTCTATCCGCACCTGACGATCCGCGAGAACATCGCGACGCCGCTCGCCCTACGCGAGCTACGTGTGTGGGAGCGTGTGCCGCTCGCCTGGCGGCTCTCGGCCGCGAGCCGCCGGCGCCGCGCCGCGATCGACACGAAAGTGCGCGAAGCGGCCGAGTCGCTCGGCATCGGCGCGCTGCTCGAACGCAAGCCCGCCGCGCTATCCGGCGGCCAGCGCCAGCGCGTGGCGCTCGGGCGCGCGATCGTCCGGCAGCCGGCCGTTTTTCTCTACGACGAGCCGCTGTCGAACCTCGACGCCGAATTGCGCGCCAGCATGCGCGGCGAGATCGTCGAGTTGCACCGGCGGCTCGGCGTGGCCACGCTCTACGTCACGCACGACCAGGTGGAAGCGATGACCATGGCGGATCGCATCGCGGTCATGCGCGCCGGCCGCATCCTGCAACTGGGCACGCCGGCGGAGCTGTACGCACAGCCCTGCTCGATCGAAGTGGCGCGCACCATCGGCACACCGGTCATCGGCCTGCTGCCGGCCAGCGTTCGCACGGCCAGACAAACCCTGAGCGCGGCGGACGGCTGCATCCTGCCGCTCGCCGTCGATCTGCCCGAAGGCACGGCGCTCACGCTCGGCCTGCGCGCCGAGCACCTCACGCTGGTCGAGGCGAGCTGCCCCGGCGCCCTGCCGGCACGCGTGCTCAACCTCGAATATCTCGGCGCCGACACGCTGATTCACGTCGCCGTGGACGGCGCGGCCGGCGCGCCGCCCGCGCGCCTCGCGGTGCGTGTGTCCGGCATGCCGAACGCCCATGCACGTATCGGCGAAACCTGCGGATTGCAGGCCGATCTCGCGCGTGCGGTCGTGTTCGACGCGGACGGCCAGCGCGTCGCGCAAACCGGTCGGCCTGCGGCTCACGGCATGCGGGTGGTGCATGGCTAAGCCGCTGCGCGCAAGCTCCCCCGCCCTCGCTTTGCCGACCGCGAGACCCTCGCGCACGCCCGTGATCGTCCTGTTCGCGGGCCCGGCCGTGCTGCTCGGCCTCGCCACGCTGATCCTGCCGCTCGTCGCCGTGATCGTGCTGGCCTTCACCGACTACCGGCTCGGCGCATCGCACGTCGATTTCATCGGACTGCAGAACTTCGCGTCGCTGGCACACGACCCGGTGCTGCAACGCTCGTTCGCCAACACGCTGCTCTACACGGCACTGGTGGTGCCGGCCTCGACCGTGCTCGGCCTCGGCCTTGCCCTGCTGATCGACGCACGCACGAGCCTGCGCTCCCTGTATCGCACCCTGCACTTTCTGCCCGTGATGGCCGCCACGATCGCGATTGCGGTGGTGTGGGAGTTCATGCTGCATCCGAGCTTCGGGCTCGTGAACCTGCTGCTCGCGCGCGTCGGCATTGCCGGCCCGCACTGGCTCGAAGACCCGCGCACGGCGCTGCTCTCGCTCGCGCTGATCGGCATCTGGCAGGCCACCGGCTTCAACATGGTGCTGTTCCTCACCGGCCTGACCGGCATTCCCGCGCAGTACCGCGAAGCGGCCGCCGTGGACGGCGCGGCGAGCGGCTGGACCCGCTTCTGGCTCGTCACCTGGCCGTTGCTGCGGCCCATCACGGGCTTCGTGGTGGTGATCTCGACGATTCGCTCGTTCCAGTTGTTCGAAACCGTCTACGTCATCACCGGCGGCGGGCCGCAGAAGTCCACCGAGGTGCTGCTCTTCACGATGTTCAGCGAAGCATTCGAATTTTTCCGCACGGGCCGGGGCGCCGCCATCGCCGTGCTCTTTCTTCTGCTGGTGGGCGTGCTCACGCTCGTCAAATTCCGCTTTTCGAGCGACCGGAGCGCTTCATGAACCCTTCGCGCAAGCCTCGTCTCGCCGGGCTGGGCGGTTCGCTGCTGCGTCATGCCCTGCTCGGCATCAGCAGTCTCGTGTCGCTCGCGCCGTTCGCCTGGATGCTCTCGACGGCCTTCAAGCCGGCCAACGAAATCTTCTCGCGCCAGTTGCATCTGCTGCCGCAGCACTTCGCCGGATGGCAGAACTTCGCCACCGTGTTCGCAAGCGTGCCGATGCTGCGCTACCTCGCCAACGGCATACTCGTCGTTGTCCTGATCTTTTCCTTGCAGCTGGCGATCGCTTTGCCGTGCGCCTACGTGCTCGCCAAGCTGCCGTTTCGCGGCCGCCGCCTGCTGTTCGGCGCGGTGCTGTTCTGCCTGATGCTGCCGCCCCAGGCAGTGGCGATCCCGCAGTTCCTGCTCGCGCAGCAGCTCGGCCTCGTCGACAGTTACTGGGCGCTCGCGCTGCCCTACGGCGTTTCCGCGTTCGGCATCTTCCTGCTGCGCCAGTATTTCCGCACCGTGCCCGACGAGTTGCTCGACGCGGCCCGCCTCGACGGCTTCAGCGAGTTCGCCATCGTGTTCCGGTTGATGCTGCCCGTCGCGCTGCCCGCCGTGACGGCCTTCGGCATCTTTTCGGTGAGCGCGCACTGGAACGAGTTCTTCTGGCCGCAGATCGTGCTGTCGTCACCTGACAAGCTCACGCCGCCGCTCGGCATCGCGTTCTTCCGCAACGAGGAAGCGGGCACCGACTACGGCGCGCTGATGGCCGCCGCCGCGATCGTGGTGGCGCCGCTAGTGCTGGCGTTCCTGCTGGCGCAGCGCCGCTTCATCGAAGGCATCGCGCTCTCCGGCATGAAAGGCTGAGGCGCGCCGCGCCCGCGCGTTTCCGCCGGGCGGTCCTTTTCCGTATCGACCCATATCGGCCTCGACCGTATCGACCACCGGCCGCGCACCGCGCCGCGGCCTCATCACAGGAGTCACGCAGTGAAAACACGCAGAACCCGCCTCAGGCAGATGTTCGCCGTGATCGCCATGGCAGTGGGCTCGTTCGCCGGCCTCGGCGTGCAGCCGGCCGCAGCCGCCCAAACCGAGCTGACGGTGCTGTACGCCTTCCCCGACCTGTTCCGCCCGGCCATGGACGATCTCGCCAAACGCTTCATGGCGGCTAACCCGGACGTGCGCATCGTGTACCGCGCGCCCGCGCCGGAGTACGAGCAGGTGCTGCAAACCGTGCTGCGCGAATCGGTGGCAGGCACGCAACCCGATGTGGTGATGCAGGGGCTCAACAACATCCGCGCCCTGTCCGATCAGGGCAGCGCGGTGCCGCTCGATCCGCTCATCGCCGCGGACAAGGATTTTGCCTCGCAGGGCGACAGCCCCGCGATGCTGGCGGCCGGCAAGGTGAAGGGCCGCAGCTACGCGCTGCCGTTCGCGATCTCGCTGCCGGTGCTCTACTACAACGCCGATCTCGTGCGCCGCGCGGGCGGCGACCCGTCCCATCTGCCGACCACCTGGGACGGCGTGACGGCGTTGGCGAAGAAGATCAATGCGCTGGGCTCCGGCACCAACGGCATCTTCTACGCGTGGGACGAGACCGGCAACTGGATGTGGCAGTCGCTGGTCCTGAGCCGCGGCGGCAGCATGCTCGACGCCAGCGAACGCAAGGTGGCCTTCGACGGCAAGGAGGGCCAGTGGGCCATCGGCCGGCTTGCGCGGCTGGTCACACAAGCCGGCATGCCGTACCTGACCCACACGGCGGCGCGCCAGCAGTTCGCGGCGGGCAGCCTCGGCATCTTCGCCACCTCGACCTCCCAGCTCGCGACGATCCAGAAGATCACCGCCGGTCATTTCCAGCTGGCGGTCGGCACGTATCCCGATCTCAAGCCGGGCCTTTCGCATCTGCCCGCCGGCGGCAACGGCCTGATGATCACCGCACGCGATCCGGCCAAGCAGCAGGCCGCCTGGCGCTTCATCCGCTTTGCCACCGAGCCGGCGCAGGCCGCCGAGGTCGCACGCCGCACCGGCTATTTTCCGCCGAACGAAAAAGCGGGCGCCCTGCTGAAGGACTTCTACAAGGCCAACCCGAACTTCGCGGTGGCGGTGCAGGAACAACCCTATGCGACGGCCTGGTACGCATTCCCCGGTCCGAACGGGCTGAAGGCGATCGACGTGATCAAGGACAGGCTGGAGAGCGTGGCGAGCGGCCAGCGCGCCGGCGACGCCGACAAGGTGCTCACCGAGATGGCGACCGACGTCCAGGCTTTGCTGCCGCAACGATAAACAGGAGAACATCATGACCAACGCAGTTCGCACACTCGAAGTCAACGGCCGGCGCTACGCGCTGCCTAGGCAGCCGACCGTGGTCGCCTGCGTGGATGGCCTCGACCGGACCTATCTCGACGCCGCCTTCGAACGCGGCATCGCGCCGTTCCTGCAATCGCTGCATGCGCGTGGCTGGTGCCGCGCCGCGCGGTGTGCGATGCCGAGCTACACCAATCCCAACAATCTGTCGATCGTCACCGGCGTGGCGCCGTCGGTGCACGGCATCGCCGGCAACTACTTCTACGACGAGGCGGCCGGCGCCGAGGTCATGATGAACGACCCGGCCTTCCTGCGTGCACCGACCATCCTCGCCGAGCTGGCCGGGGCCGGCGCGCGCGTGGCCGTGGTCACCGCGAAGGACAAGCTGCGCCGCATGCTCGGCCATGGTCTTCCCGAGAGCCCGGGCGCGCTGTGCTTTTCGGTCGAAACGGCGGGCCCGGCGGCAGCCGGCTTCCTGCCGTCCCCGCTGCCGCCGATCTACAGCGCCGCTGCCAGCGAGGCGGTTTTCAGCGCCGGCGTGCTCCTGCTCCAGCGGTGGAAGCCCGACTTCCTCTATCTGTCGACCACCGACTATATCCAGCACAAGTACGCGCCCGGCGAAACCGAGGCCAATCAGTTTCTCGCCATGCTCGACCGCCATCTGGCCGCCATGCACGAGCTCGGCGCGCGCCTCGTGCTCACCGCCGACCACGGCATGGGCGCGAAGAGCGACGCGGCGGGACAGCCCAACGTGCTGTTCCTCGCCGACCGGCTCGACGCGGCCCTGCCCACGCTGAAAGCCCGCGTGGTGCTGCCGATTACCGATCCCTACGTGCGCCATCACGGCGCCCTCGGCGGTTTCGCGACGGTCTATCTGCATCATGACGGCGACGGCGCCAATGCCGCCGATATCGCTGCCGCGCGCACGCTGCTCGCCGGCCTGCCCGGCATCGACGCGGTGCTCGACCGCGAGGAAGCAGCGGCCTCGCTGGAACTGCCGGCGGACCGCATCGGCGACCTCGTCGTGCTGGCCGGCCCCGCGCACGTGCTGGGCACGCGCGTCGCGGAACACGATCTGTCCGGTCTCGACCGGCCGCTGCGCTCGCACGGCAGCCTCCATGAGCAGCCGGTACCGCTCATTTCCAGCTTCGAGCCGGCGGACGAATTCACCGGCCGCGCGCTGCGCAACTTCGACGCCTTCGCGGTCGCTCTCGCCGGGGAGCACGGCAACTGATGGCGAATCTGCAACGACGAGTCGTCATGGTCTGCTGCGACGCGCTGGGACGCGACTGGATCAACCCGGACCTCACGCCGGCCCTGCATGCGCTACAGCGGACGGCGCTGCATTGCTCGGCGTACCGGGCAGTCTTTCCCTCCGTCACGCGGGTGTCGGCGGCCTCGATCGCCACGGGCTGCCGGCCGAGCCGGCATGGACTGCACGGCAACCGTATGGGCTTGCTGGAAGCGGGCCGGGTGAGTATCTACGACGTCGGCAAACCCGATTTCCGCGCCCACATGAGGCGCGCCACCGGACAGACCTTGCGCGTGCCCACACTCGCCGAGCGCGTAGCCAAACACGGCGGCTTCGTCGCGTTCTCCAACGTGTCGCCCGGCGCCGCCTATTTTCTGGACCCCGAACATTTCGGCCACGTCTATCATCGAGCCGGCTCGTACGCGCCGGGCGGCCACGCTCTGACCGGCGAAGCGGCATTGCGGATCGAGCAGGATTTCGCCGGCGACTGGAGCATGACGCAACGCTTCTGCTCCGAGGCATTGGCCGGCTCGCGTCCCGCCGTGGCGCTGCTCTGGCTCGCGCATCCCGACGCGACGCTGCACGGCGCGCCGCTCGGCTCGCCGCAGCATCTCGAAGCGCTGCGCCATGCCGACCGTTGCGTGGCCGAAGTGGTGCGCACCGTGCGCGAACTGCGCGCGAGCGGCGACGACATCCTGCTGCTGGCGGGCTCCGATCACGGGCAGGAAAGCATCGGCGGCAGCATCGACATCGAAGCCTGGCTGGCGGCACAGGGGCTCGCGGCGGCGCTCGAAAGCGGCGCCGTCGCGGTGGCGGGTCAAGGCACCGCCGCCGTGCTCTATGCGACTCCGGCGGGACGGCCAGCGCTCGAAGCGGTGCTCGATGCGCTCAGCGAGGAACCGTGGGCCGATTCGGTCGAAACCGGCGACACGCTATGCGCGCGCGGACTCGCGCCGCAAGACGGCATCGTCGCGGCGGTGAACATGGCGTGCCTCGATGCGGCTAATCCATACGGCATGCGCTGGACCGTGGCCGAGCCCGGCAAAACGCGCGTCGACGGACACGGCGAACACGGTGGCTGGGGCGCGGACGAGACACGGCCGTTCCTGATGATCGAGCATGCGCAGCAGACTGCGGGCACCGTGGTCCGCGACACCAGTCTCGTGGACGTCGCGCCGACCATACTGGATTTTCTGGGCCTGCCGGCTGGCGGTATGGATGGCGTGTCGTTGTGGCGTGAGAGTGCGATGGCTGGCTGAGGCTGCTGGCTGGCCGTGTGCGTCGAGTCGGGAGGTGTGGTGAGGTCGGTTAGTCGTCTGATGCAACCCGCAAAAAGGTCGCTCATCTCAAACGTCTATTTCAGCTGCCCAATTTGACAGCAACGCGTTATCGGAACCCCGCAGACGTTCGTGATCTGCGCAAGAGCTTCGCGTCGAGTCATGTCTGGGGTGAAGCGTGCATTAAAGTCAACGTGAAACAATACGATTGCCCCGTGCGCTCGTCTGCGCGTTACTTCTCTCCAACCTTGCCGGAGAATACGTCATGCCAATAATCCGACTGTCGCCATCGGGCGGGCCCATAGGCCACGCTGCCTCTCCGGTCAGGCCTGAAAGTCATCCAAAGTCGGATGTCACTCAACCTACGACTCTAGAGGGGGTATTGTCGGAACTCATGAGCCGGCCGCCCCAGCCGCGCACCTCGCGAAAAATAGCGCTTCCCAAACGCGACCCCAGCAGCAACGGTCCAAGCGCCATCCGGGCCGAGATGGCGGGGTACTTGTTCCTCCGTGCGGCAAAAAGACAACATGTAGAAGGTGCTGACCTTGCCGATC
Organism: Paraburkholderia sp. Ac-20342; assembly: GCF_017104985.1. Lineage (NCBI taxonomy): Bacteria > Pseudomonadati > Pseudomonadota > Betaproteobacteria > Burkholderiales > Burkholderiaceae > Paraburkholderia > Paraburkholderia sp. Ac-20342. Next base: position 60,460 of record NZ_JAAGPQ010000006.1, read on the forward strand.
TGGAAAATGGACAGAAAGCACTTGAACTGACCCGCGAAGCGTTAAATCACGGCCGTGGCAATGTCAAAAGCGACTCACCAGCGGCCATCGTCCGCATGGTTGCCGCTCGAACGCTCATGACCAGGAAAATACCCGCAGGACCGGCGTTCGAACAGCTATTCGGAGGCCGGACTGACGCAGTTGCCCAAACCGCAAAGGCAGCGGCAACTGCAATGTTCACGAAAGCGGGAAATTGCGGCGAACATTCCATAGTCGCTGCGGCGATGCTTGGCGCTGTCATGGAACCTGATCAGAGCGCTCAACTGGTGAGTGACCTCCATAAGGATCATGCGTGGACGGAACTCGCCCGTTATCCGGCGTCAGAGCAGCGACATCCTGATAATGTGGTGGTTGATCCGTGGGCGGATGGGCCGGCAATCTTCGCGGAAGACGGTAAGTACTCCAGTGAGTACGACCCTGTCGTGCTTGCGTCTTTTAGTTCACTCGAGGCGAAGGATATCTTGGCCGAGGCCCAAAAAGGCGTTGCGGCCCTGGCTGGGTTCACATCGCCTTCAGAAGCAGTCAATGAAACTTACGCACGGAATCTCAGGCCCAGTGCGCCAGAGTGGACTCCCGAGCCCGTGCTGGACCAATACTCAGCGAGTTACGACCTCTATCACCTGGAGAAGTCCAGAGATAAGGAGACGATCGGACTGCGCAAAGAGATCCTGGCTGCTGGCGTCGCGAGATCTTTGGGGGCGAACGTCGCCAACGCCGCGGCAATCGCGCCTGAGATCATCAAGGAGGCTTATACGCTGAGTGGCAAAAAAATCACCTAAAAAATCAGAGATGGGCCCGGAAACTCGGTCAGATTGGTCTTTACCGCTGGAGCAGTTCAATCACAAGCACACCCTAAAAAATCGTCTAGCTTTTTGGGTGCAGTTCATCGTCAGGTGGCCACGATACTCCCAGGCGCTTCAACGGAACTCAAGGTGAATTGTCTGGCCGCTTACGTTTGATCGGCACTGGCCACGATACTCTGCTTGAAATATCGCGAAGTCAGCGTGGCCGCGCCCATATCCGTTGCCGCTTCCAGCAAATGCGGCGCGAGCTCTTTCAGACGCGACTCCGGCAAGCGAGTACTCGGACCCGCGAGGCTCACGATGCCCACGACCTCATGAGTAACGGGATTGCGCACCGCCGCCGCAATCGACGTCATACCGGCCTCGTAGGTCTCGATAGCGACACCGTAGCCGCGCTGACGCGCGCCGTTCAGGTCCTTCAGGAATTGCTGGATCGTCTTCGGCGCACGCGGCGCGTTCCGCGCTTTCGCACCGAGCCCCCCCTGCCTCGACACCAGTTCGATCGCGCGCTCGTCCGGCAGCGTGGCAAGCCACGCCTGGCCGCTGGCCGTGCAATGCAGCGGCGGGTTGCTGCCCATGTCCGGGTCGTAGCGCAAGCCCGACTTCGCTCCCTGCGCCTTGCCGACGAAGGTAAGGTGATCGCCCTCCACCACGCCAAGCCGCGCCAGTTCGCCCGATGCCTCGGCCAGCCGGTCCAGTACCGGCTGCGAAATGTCGAACACCCCGCTCGTCGAGAGATAGATCAACGCCAGTGAAACGAGCTTCATGGCAAGCAGATACTCGCCATGCTCTTCGTCCTGGCGCACGAAGCCCTCGTCGATCAGCATCGAGAGGAGCCGGTGCGTGCCGCTGCGCGGAATGTTCAGCGTGTCCGCAATCGTGGCCAGCGGCATGCGGCCGCCATTCTTCGCCAACAGTTCGAGCACGGCCAGCGCACGCTCAAGATTCCCTGCCATTTAGCTTTCTCATCGTTATCGTAATAGCCAAATGAGAACACAATTCCACACTGGAATTCAAGCAGATTCGCATGAGCCTGCTTGCCGTCCATGCCCTGGATTCACGGTCGCAAACCACCCCTCGTGACGCGCACGCCCGAACAGCACCGCCGCGCCAATTTGTGGAATTAATTTTCTATATGGAATAGTATTCAACAAATACAGCTCGGCAAAAATTTGCGACTTGATCAACGACATGGAGACAGGACAATGCGGGTACTGATCACGGGCGGCAGCGGTTTTCTGGGGGCGTGGATCATGAAGCGGCTGCTGGCGCGCGGCATGGACTGCGTCGCGTTCGACCTGCGCGCGAACGCGCGGCTCATCGAGACGCTGTCGCCCGAGCGCGCGGCCTCGGTGCAGTGGCGCACCGGCGATATCGCCAGCGCGGACGACACCGCCCGTGCGCTCGAAGGCTGCGACGCGGTCATTCATCTCGCGGGCATCCTCACGCCCGATTGCGCGGTGAATCCCGTGCGCGGCGCACAGATCAACCTGCTCGGCACGCTGAACGTGTTCGATGCCGCACGCGCGGCGGGTATACGCCGCGTGCTCTACGCGAGCAGCGCGGGCGTGTTCGGCCCCGACGACGGCGCGACGCCGCTGCCGCAAACGCACTATGGCGCCTTCAAGCTCGCCTGCGAAGGCTCCGCCCGCGCGTACTGGCACGACCACGGCATCGCGAGCATCGGCTTCCGGCCGCTCGTGGTCTACGGCGCGGGGCGCGAATCGGGCTCGAGCGCGGGACCGAGCCTCGCCTGCCGCGCGGCCGCGCGCGGCGAACGCTATACGATTCCGTTCGGCGGCTCGACGGGCCTCATCTTCGCCGACGATGTCGCCGCGGCCTACGAAACAGCGCTGCTGCACGACTTCGAGGGCGCGCACGCGTTCACGCTGGCGGGCGAGATAACGCCGATCAGCACGCTGATCGACAGGATCACGGCGATCGTTCCGGGTGCGCAAATCGATGCGAGCGGGCCGCCGCTGCCGATCGCCAGTGCGTTTCCCCATGATCCCGCGCTCGCGCGCCTGCTGCCCGGCCTGCCGCAAACCTCGCTCGAAGACGGCCTGCGCGAGACCGTGGCGTTCTATCGCCACGGTCATCAGCCATCCTGAGTATTTATCGCCGCACGGCTTCAGCGAGATCGAGCGCAATGGGCGCGCGTGCCGCAGCCGCCTGGTGCACCGCCAGTGTCGCCGCGAGCGTGCGCGCGCCGTCGTCCACGGCACACACCGGCGCCTCCTCGCCTGCGATCACCGCGGCGAAGTGGCGCAATTGCTCGTGATACGGATCACCCGCATGCGGCGTGCTGCGCTCCACCGTCAACGGCTCGTGCCAGCCCTTGCCGCTGCGGTATTCCCACACGTCGAGCTGCGGCAGCGTGAGCGACGCGTCCGTGCCGATCAGGAAGTGCGTGTTCTCCTGCTGACGCGGGTAATGCGCGGCCTCACCCGCCACGAGGTCCCAGTTCCACGGCGCGGCCGCCGTGTCGGACACGACGAGCGTGCCAAGCGCGCCGCTCGCGAAACGCAGCAGCACGGCAGCCGTATCTTCCACCGCGAAACCGCGCACGCCGCTCGACGTCTGCGCCTGCACCTCGACGATCTCGCCGAACAGAAACCGCATGATGTCGATGTCGTGAATCAGGTTGATGAGCACGGGACCGCCGCCGGTCTCGCGGCGCCACTGCACGCCGAAGTAGCCGTCGGGCTTGTAGAAGGTGGCAAGCGCGTTGGCCGCCACCGGCTTGCCGAGCCGCCCCGACTGCACGATCTCGCGCGCGCGGCGCAGGATCGGATTGTGGCGGCGATGGTGGCCCACCAGCAACGGCACGTTCGCCTCGCGCGCGGCGCGGTCCAGCCGCAGTGCGTCCTCCACGCGATCGGCGACGGGCTTTTCGAGCAACGCCGGCACGCCGCGCGCGACGCACGCGAGACCGACATCCACATGCGTCGCGTTCGGCGTGGCGACGATAGCGCCTTCGGGGCGCACTTCGTCGAGCAGCGCCGCGTAGTCGGCAAACCAGCGCAGCCCTTCGGCACGCGCGAACTGCTCTGCGGCCGGCGATGGGTCCGCGATCGCCACCACTTGCGCATGCGGATGCAGCCGCGCGCGCTCTACATGCATCCGGCCGATCGCACCCGCGCCGATCACCGCCATACGTCTCCTTGCCATTGCGCATCTCTCCTTGCTTCGGTTGAACAGATCGGCACCGGAGCGCCGCTACGGGTGATTACCCCGATACCTTGAAATTCTCTTTAATTGTTGAATGCTATTCCACTTTGAATCAAGATTCACTTTGGCTTTTTTCGGGCACAACCGTTTTGCGCGATGTGCCGACCACAACGAAGCAGGCCCTTCAAACGGGGCAGGAGCGGAGACACATGACGGACAAGCACTCACAGGACACCCACCTTTCGGCCCCCGAAACGTCGACGGCAGAAACGCCGCCCGCCTCGGCGATCTCGCGGCGAGTGTGGCTCGCCACGGCCGGCAAGGCACTCGCGGGCGGTGCCGCGGTGCTCGCGGCGCCCGCCTTCGTGCGCGCGCAGGGCGAGCAGCCGCTCAAGCTCGGCCTGCTGATGGCCAAGCAGGGCGTGTGGACAGAACAGGGCGAAGTGATCGCCAACGGCGTAAAGCTCGCGCTCGACCAGGCCGGCAACCAGGCGCGCGGCCGCCGCGTCGACCTCGTCTGGTACGACGAACCGAATCCGCAGTCGGCGCAGCAGAACATGCAGAAGCTCGTCGAAGAGGACAAGGCGGTCGCCGTGATCGGCGGCACGAACAGCGGCACGTCGCTGGCCATGTCGTCGGTCGCAATGCGCACCAAAACGCCCTATATCGCGCCCAATGCCGCCGCGCGCGAGCTGACCGGCAGCAGTTGCAATCCGTACACCTTCCGCGTGCTGAGTCCGACGCCCGTGACCTGCCGCGCGCTCGCGCCGTCGCTGCTCGCGATCGGCAAGAAATGGCACTTCCTCGTGGCGAACTACGCGTATGGGCAGGACATCCAGCGCTCGATGTCGGACCTGCTCAAGCAGTCGGGCGGCACGATCGTGGGTGCGGACGTCACGCCGCTGAACACCACCGACTTCAGCGCGTTCATCCTCAAGATCCGCCAGTCGAAGCCCGATGTCGTGCTGCTCGGCCTGCCCGGCGGCGACCTCTCCACGTTCCTCAAGCAGTACGCCGAAATGGGCATGAAGAACCAGATTCCGGTGGCCTGTCCGATCATCGGCGACTCGGACCTATGGTCGATCAGCGTCGACGCCGCAACCGGCTACTACGGCAAGCCGTGGCACTTCAGCTCGCCCGACCACTCGCCCGAGGAAATCGCCTTCATCAAGCAGTACACCGCGAAGTACGGCAAGCCGCCCGCCGACAAGGCATGGATCGGCTGGTTCACCATGCGCTCGCTGCTCAAGGCCGTGAACGAGGCGAAGAGCACTTCGGGCCCGGACATCGTGCAGAGCCTCGAAACGGTGCAACTGGGCGACAGCATGGGCCCCGCGTATTTCCGTCCGTGGGATCATCAGCTTCTGCGGCGCTGGACCGTGTTCAAGGTGAAGGACCACATCACCGACAAGTGGGACTGGCTCAACCAGGTCTCGGTGGTGCCGAAGAACCCGGCCGACCTCGACCGGCTCTACGGCACCCGCCAGGAAATCGGCTGCACGATGGCTGCCCGCTGACGCCGCCCGCCAACGCCATTGCGCCGCAACGGCGGCGCTTCGGGGGCACGACCCATGCAAGCCGCGCGAGCGCCCTGAAGCAGCACGCGCTCGCGCACGCAAGACCGCCCGGCATCGTGCACGATGATGCCGGCACAACCCAGGAGATGAAATCAGCATGACTTCCCCCTCTTCCACTCCCGCCGAGGCTGTCGCGGCCACGCCGGTTTCGCTCGACGAAGGCCTGAGCGGCGCCACGCGCGTCTACTACATCGTCGGCGATCCGATCGCGCAGGTGCGTTCGCCCAAAGGCGTGACGGCAGCGATGCGCGAAGCGGGCCGCGACGCGCTCGTGGTGCCCGCGCACGTCGCGCCGGCCGATCTCGCCGCGTTCTTCGCGGGCGTGGCGTGCATGCGCAATGTCGACGGCGTCATCATCACCGTGCCGCACAAGTTCAGCGCGACGGAATTCTGCGCGAGCCTTTCTGAACAGGCGGCGTTCCTCGGCGCGGTGAACACCTTGCGCCGCACGCCCGACGGCGGCTGGCACGGCGACATGTTCGACGGCGCCGGCTTTGTCGCCGCACTCGCCGACGAAGGCTGCGACCTGCGCGGCAAGCACGCGCTGCTCGTGGGCGCGGGCGGCGCCGGCTCGGCCATCGCCCAGGCGCTCGTGAACGCGGGCGTCGGCTCGCTCGACGTGCGGGACAACGACAGCGTGCGCGCCGGCTCGCTCGTCGAGCGCCTCGCCACGCTCGGGCGCGGCGCGGTGCGCGTGGCCGCGAGCGAGGTCGCCGCCGAATCGTTCGACGTGGTCGTGAACGCATCGCCGATGGGCATGCGCCCCGACGACCCGCTGCCCATCGACGTCTCGCGCCTGCCGGCCAGCGCCTTCGTGGGCGACGTCGTCACGAAGCCGCCGCTCACGCCCTTCATCGCCGCGGCACGCGCGCGCGGCTGCAAGACCGTAACGGGCACGCAGATGTTCACGCGCGTGTGCGATCGCATGGTGGAATTTCTTCTGGATTCCCAGGCATGAATACGCACTCGCGAATCGCGGTCGTGACCGGGGGCGCGGGCGGCATCGGCCGGGCCATCGCGGCGCGTCTGCAACACGACGGCCACCGCGTCGCGCTCTGGGATCTCGACGGCGACGCGGCAAACGAGGCCGCCCGCGCGCTGCCGGAAAGCTCGGCGCTCGGCGTGCGCGTGGACGTGACCGACGAAGCATCCGTCGCGGCCGCCATGCATGCAACGCTCGCGCGCTTCGGCACCTTGCACGTGCTCGTGAACAGCGCGGGCGCGACCGGTCCGGTCGCGAACGTAACCGACTGCGACCTCGCGGCCTGGCAACGCTGCATCGACGTGAATCTGCGCAGCGTGTTCCTCTGCTCGCGCGCCGCCGTGCAGCCGATGCGCGAGGCCGGGTTCGGGCGCATCGTGAACCTCGCTTCGATTGCGGGCAAGGAGGGCAATCCACAGATGTCCGCCTACTCTGCCGCGAAAGCGGGCGTGATCGCCTTCACGAAATCGATGGGCAAGGAACTCGCGCTCACGCCTATCCGCGTGAACTGCGTCGCGCCCGCCCTGATCGAGACGCCGCTGCTTGCGCAGCTGACGCCCGAGGCCCTCGGCGCAAGCCTCGCGAAAATCCCCATGCAGCGTGCGGGCACCGCGCAGGAAGCGGCCAACCTCGTGGCCTGGCTCGCTTCCGATCAATGCTCGTTTTCGAGCGGCGCGACCTTCGACCTCTCCGGAGGCCGTGCCACGTACTGATTCGCTGCGCTGTCCTCTGCCGCCGCTTAATTTTGAATCTTGTTCCACTTTTTTATTTATTGGAATATGATTCCAAAATCAAGAACACCGTTTGCCACGCGCATTCAGCCATGCGCGCGCGGCGAACCGGAATGGAGGAGGCACGGAGATGGGTGCGGTCAGGCAACAGGGGCGGCAGGAGTGGCAAGGGTGGGATGAGGAAGTCGATCTGCTGGTATTCGGCGCGGGCGCGGCCGGCATGACGGCCGCGCTCGTGGCCGACCACGAGAAGCTGAAGGTTCTGCTGTGCGAGAAGACCGGCATGGTGGGCGGCATTACGTCCACCTCGGGCGGCACCACGTGGGTGCCCGGCACGAAGCTGAGCGTGGACGCGGGCGTGCCCGATAGTGTCGACGACGCGCGGCGCTTCCTGCAGTCGGTGGTCGGCGAACGCGGTGGCGACGAAGCACGCGAGGCCTTCCTGCAAAGCGGCCCGCAGGCCATCGAGGAGCTGACCCGGATCAGCGAGGTCAGGTTCGTCGCCGCCGCGGCTCACCCCGACTACGTGAACGGACCCGGCGCGGCCTATGGCGGCCGCGCGCTGGCCCCCGTGGCGTTCGACGCGCGCGTGCTCGGCAAAGCCTTCGCGCGCGTGCGGCCGCCGCGCAAGGAGTTCATGGGACTCGGCGGCATGATGGTCGCGCGCAACGATCTGAATGCGCTGCTCGCGCCGTTCGCCACGCTTGCCAACTTCAGGCGCACGCTCGCCGTCGTGGGGCGCTATGCGATGGACCGGCTGCGCTATCCGCGCGGCACGCAACTCGTCATGGGCAATGCGCTGGCCGCACGGCTCTATTACAGCCTGCTCAAGCGCCATGTCGAGGTCCGCTTCGACACGCCGCTCGTCGAACTCGTGCGCGAAGACGGCCGCGTAACCGGCGCAATCGTCGCGACGCCTGGTGGCGGCCGCCGGCGCATCGGCGCGCGCCGCGGCGTCGTGCTCGCAACGGGCGGCATCACGCGCCACCCGACGCTGCGCAATCAGCTTTTTCCGGCCGGCGCGCGCGGCCTTTCGCTGGCACCGCAAACCCATACCGGCGACGGTGTGGACCGCGCCCACCAGGTCGGCGCAAAGGTCGAGAACGGCGGCGACAGCCCCGGCCTCTGGATGCCCTGCTCGATCCAGCGCGCACGCAACGGCAGTGCGGGCGAAGACAGCGTCTGGCCGCATATCATCCTCGATCGCGCGAAGCCCGGACTCATTGCGGTGAATAGCCGGGGCGAGCGCTTCGTCAACGAATCGAACTCGTATCACGACTTCGTGATGGGCATGCTGCGCGACGCTCAAAACAGCAACGGCAACGGCGCGAGCGTGCCCGCGCATCTGATCGTCGATGCGGCATTTCTCCACGAGTATGGCCTCGGCCTGCTGATGCCCGGCCGCGGTGCGGGACGTATCGCCGAATTCGAACGCTCGGGATATCTGGTGAAAGGCAACACGCTCGACGAACTGGCCGCGAAGCTCCAGATCGATGCGGCGGGCCTCGCCTGCACGGTCGAAAGTTATAATCGCGACGCCGCCAATGGCAACGACCCCGCATTCGAGCGAGGCAGCAGTCCGATGAGCCGCTTCAACGGCGACGCACGCCAGCAGCCCAACCCGTGCATCCGGCCGATCGGTGCGGGACCGTATTACGCCGTAACCGTATGGCCCGCCGATCTCGCGTGCAGCGCGGGACTGAGCGGCAACGCGAACGGCGAAGTGATCGACGAGGCAGGCCACGTGATTCCAGGCCTTTTTGCCTGCGGCAACGACCTCTCGTCGATCTTTCGCGGTACGTACCCGGGCCCCGGCACGACGCTCGGCCCGGCCATCGTGTTGGGCTGGCGCATCGCAAAGTTCGTCGCGCACGGCGGTGCGGCGAACGAAACACCCGGCGCGCGCGAGGCTAAAGCGCGCGTCTGACACGGAGAAAACACTCATGCAACGCATCGTCAATCGCCATCAACTGAACATGCCCAAGCTGGGCCTCGGCACATGGCCCATGCTCGGCGACGAATGCACGCGCGCTGTCGTGCAGGCCCTGGAACTCGGCTATCGTCATATCGACACCGCCGCCGCGTACAACAACGAAGCGGCGGTTGGCGACGCCCTCGTGCAATCGACGGTGCCGCGCGAGCAGATTCACGTGACCAGCAAGGTATGGTGGGACCAGTTGAGCCCCGAACGCATGCGGGCCTCGTTCGACAATACGCTGCGCGCGCTGCGTTCCGATTACGTCGACCTGTTCCTGATTCATTGGCCGACGCAGGACTGGGACCTCGCGCGAACCCTCGAAACGCTCGTGTCGTTCAAGGAAGAGGGACGCGCGCGGGCGATCGGGGTGGCGAATTTTCCGCTCGCTCTGGTGCGCGAAGTCGTGGAAGTGATGCAGGTGCCGCTGGCGGCGATGCAGGTCGAGTATCACGTCGCGTTGAGCCAAGCCAAGCTGCTCGACTTTGCCCGCCAGCACGATATGGCGCTGATTGCCTATAGCCCGCTGGCCCGCAACAAGGTCTCCGAGATGCCGGAAATCCAGCAAATCGCCGCCAGGCACGGCGTGCAGCCCACTCAGGTCGCGCTGAAATGGCTCGTCGAGCAGGAGCAGGTCGCCGCCGTGCCGAAGGCGAGCGGCAAAGCTAATCAGCTCGCCAATCTGGCATCGCTCGATGTGCCGCTCGATGACGAAGATCGCGCGCTCATCGCGCAATTGCCGAAGAATATCCGCATTGTCAGCCCGGCCTTCGCGCCGGCTTGGGACGCAGAGTGAGAGCGTAGCGCGGGCACGATAACGGGAGCATGTAGAATCAGGCGCTCACCTCTGCCCCGCTCGTCGTGCGAAACGTGCGAAACCCAATCGGACCTTCATCGTGCCAACCGTGAAAACACAGAAAGCCCAGCAAACTCAGGCAACGCCAAGCGGGCAACGAAGTGTCAACGCGGTCGGATCGACGAGAAGCAAGCTCAGCCGCAAGGATGAGGCCGATGAGATGACTCGCCAGATCGATTTGTCGCGCTGCGTGCCGGCCGTGCTGACTGCCGCAGCCAACCGGGTATCGCACGGCGCATCGACTGCGTACAGAAAGCACGCCGGCATTGGCTTCGTCGACTGGCGGATCGTTTGCTTTCTCGCCGCGGAAGGCTGGTCGAGCGGAGCCGAACTGGCGCAGGGACTCGGCCTCGACAAAGCGGCAATCAGCCGTAGCCTGAGCGCGCTGGTGAAACAGGGGGTCGTCGAAACGCGTGCTTCCTATGGAAGACGTAGTGAATCGAATCTCACGCGCGCGGGCACATCGCTCAGAACCAGGGTACTGCGGCTCGCACTTGACCGGGAAGAAGCCATGCTGCGCGGATTGACCACGGACGATAAAGAAAGATTGATTTCCATGCTCAATCTTATCTCACGCAATCTGATTGAAATCGACGGTTCTCAATAGGATTCGTGGTTCCACCGATACCGGACAACCTGGATTTCACCAGGCCTTAGGCACCCTCGACAGCAATAAAATCGGCGATCGCATAACCTTCACGCAGCGCCCGAGCCTGAGCGTACTCCGCTGATTTGTAATACGCCTTTGCCTGCTCGAACGACTCGAACTCGATCACGACATTGCGCGATCGACCGCTGCCTTCAAGCACCTCGCATGGGCCGCCACGCACCAGCACGCGACCGCCATAGGCTTTGATAACGGGAGTCGCGAACGCGGCATACTTTGCGTATTCCTCTTCGTTCTGAACATCCACTCGCGCAATGATGTAACCCTTCGGCATATGACCTCTGCTCATCCCAATCTCTTCAGGTTCCCGGCACCGCTCTCACCCTCGGCGGCCTTTTCTTCACAGATCAAATAATATTTTCGTCTTTCCATCCAGCAGGCGTGCAAACGCGAGGTTTCTCTTCGCACGTCTCCGCGCCTGCTGCATAACCCAAGCAATCAATCCACCGGACCGCCATGTGCCGCCCAACCGCCGTCCACGCTTAACGTCACGCCCGTAATATAGGTGGCGGACGACGACGCCAGATAGGCGACCGCATCGGCAATCTCGGACGACTCGGCAAATCGTCCCATCGGCGTACGCTTTTCGATTCCTGCCGTATTCAGGCGACCGTCCGCCACCAGGGTACGCACGATCTCGGTCATCACGTAGCCGGGAGCCACGGCATTGACGCGAATGCCGCTGCGCCCCCACTCCACCGCCATCGAGCGCGTCATGGACGAAATCCCCGCCTTCGCCGCACCGTAAGCGTTGCGCCCAGGAATGCCGCCCAACCCGGCAATAGAACTGAGGTTGACGATGGCCCCGCCCCCTGCGCCGAGCATCACCCTGGCCACCTCGCGAGACATCATGAACGTACCGCGAAGGTGAATGGAAAGGACCCGGTCGAATCCGTCGACGGTCTGCTCAACGGTCGAACCGGGCTGCTCTCCGATGCCCGCATTGTTCACGAGCACGTCGATCCGGCCATATTTCCGCGCCACCTCGCGCACCAGGGAAACGACGTCGTCTTCACTCGCCACGTTGACCCTGGCCGCCGTGTGTGAATCTCCGCTTAACTCCCCGATCCGCGCAGCGGCAGCGGCTTCGTCCAGATCCGCGATAACGACGCTATACCCGAGTTGCGCGAACTTCTGGCTGATCCCCCAGCCGATCCCACTTGCGCCACCCGTGACGATCGCCACCATCCTGTTCTCGGGATTCGACAATCCGGTTTCCGTGCTCTGACTCATCACTACCATTTCTCCGCACAAGACTGTCCTTCAAACCACGAGGTCAGTCGATGATCGAAGTGTATTGAGTCTTATGTTGATATATCAACATGACGAAAACCCTGAGGCGATACCAGCCGTGTCCGAGATCACGCGCCGCCATCGCGCGAGACCTCGCACCGCACACCTGAGACGCCAATCAAGCGCGTGCGTCGATCACGCGTCGCGCCGCTTCCAGCGCCTGCGTCGCCCAGCCCAACGGCCCGAGCAGCGGTGCGCGCTGATCGTTCGGAATTTCGATGCTGACAGGCAGATCCCTCGGCAACGCATTCCAGAGCGCCACGAGATCGATGCCGCCTTCGCCGGGCAGCAGGCGTTCGCAACGCGCAGTGTGGATCAGCTCCGCATCCGTGCTCGGCGTCCCTCCCGGCGCGTCGCACATCTGCGCGTAGTGCAGCCATTTGCGCGGCAACGCGCGCACTTCGTCGAGCGTCGAATCGGAACGTGCGAAATGCAGCGCATCGACGAGCACGCCGGCGTTCGACGGCGTCCCCGCCTCCTCGACGAGCGCGACCGCATCACGCAGTCTCTTGACCGCGGTCCACGGCATGAACTCGATGTTGGCCGTCAGACCGAACGGCGCGGAAAGCTCGCACAAGGCGGCAAACGCCTGCGCGCGCCGCACGGGATCGCTGTCGTCGCATCCGACGAGCACAGCGCGCGCGCCGAGCTTTGCGCCGGTTTCGAAGAAGTGAAGATAATCGCGCGCATCGAAGCGCTCGCCGAGGCGGATAATTTCGAGATCGAACACGCGCACGCCGGTATCGGCCATGCGTGCGAGCGTGTCCTTCAGCATGGCCGCATCGGTCATCAACGAGTAGGCGGGCCCGCCGGGCGTGGCAGGCAGCAGGCGAAAGCTCACCTCGTCGTAACCCGCTTGCGCGGCAACCGATACGAGCTCGGGCGGCGTCAGCGACAACGCCGTCAGATGCGCGAGCGAAAACGCCGGCTTTTGAGCAACGGCCTCAGTCATGAACAATCTCCATCCGGTTAGGCGCGTGCGGCGAACTCCGCGCGCACGCGCGTGCATGAGGAATACGCGCTGGCCGCCTTACTTCAGCGGAGACACCGCGGTCGGCACGAACACCTGCGAACGCATCGACGTCGTCAACCAGTCGGGTCCGCCCTTCGGCGGCCAGATGCCCTGGCTGACCGAGTCGGCGCGCGCGGCGGCACGCTCGTCGAGGCTCGCATACGGCCAGATCTGCGTGAAGCGCGGCGTGCCATCGTAGGCAAACATCGCGGCCACGCAGGGCGAAACCTTCTGCCGCGCGGGCAGGTCGCGCTCCCAGGCGCTCAACGTCGGGCCGAGACCGCCCGTTTTGAACTCGTAGGTGCGGATTTCGTAGACCTTGCCGTGCTCGCCGGGCGTCGGCGCGGGCATCCATGCGAAGCCTTCATAGCTATGCATTTCGATCTTGACGAGCCATTCGCCGCAACCGAACGGATCGGCGCTGAGCAGCGTGCGCTTGCGCTCCGCGAGCATCTCCTCGGCCGTCTCGAAGCCGCGCAGCACGGCCATCTGATTGAGATCGCCGATATCCGAAAACCAGATGCCGTACAGCGTGCCGCGCGCCTGCGCATCGCGTGCGTAGGCATCGGCGGCGACGGACGCCTTGGCAACGGTGCCGAAGCGCAGTGTCATCGTGGTGAGTTCATAAAACATCTTTTTCTCCTGTCATTGCAGTACGGTTGGCGGATGCGGCCAGCGTCTTGCCGGCCGCGTCGTGTGCGGCGATATAGCCGAACGTCATCGCGGGACCGAGCGTGATCCCACCGCTCGGGTAACGCCCGCCCATCACGCTCGCCATATCGTTGCCGCACGCATAGAGGCCGCGCACGGGCTCGCCGTGCGCGTCGAGTACGTGCGCGTTCGCGTCCGTGCACAGGCCCGCAAACGTGCCGAGGCTGCCCGGCACGATTTGCACGGCATAGAACGGACCGTTTTCGAGCGGCGCCACGCAGGGATTCGGCGCGTGGTCGACATCGCCCTGCATGAGGTTGTACGGCGTCTCGCCACGCGCGAATTCGGGGTCCTGACCTTCGCGCGCGCTCGCGTTATACGTCGCGACGGTATGGTCGAGCGTCGCGGCATCGATGCCGCACGCTTCGGCGAGCGCCGCGATCGTTCTGCCACGCCGGAGGTATCCCGAACGCAGCCAGCGTCCGAGTGGAAACGGTGCGGGCTTGACGGCACCGAGTCCATACCGGCGGATAAAGCGGTGGTCGCACAACAGCCACGCGAACACGGGCTGCCCGGCAGGCACGGCGTCGAACAGCGCCTGCATGAAGTCGTAGTACGAATCGGCTTCGTCGACGAAACGCCTGCCCGCGCCCGTCACGGCGATCAGCCCGGGCTTGCCGCGCTCGATCAGATGAGGAAACGTGCCCGTGCTGCCGTCGGCGCGCTTGACGAGCGACACCGGCGCCCATGCGCCGGCCTCGGCAAACGAATCGTCGAGCATCCCACCGGCCGCTTCGGCAAGCCGCAGACCGTCGCCGGTATTGCCCGGCGACGCGGCCGACCAGTGCTCGCGCCCCGTCGGCGCATGCGCAAACAGCGCGCGCTTGCGTTGGACATCGTGCGGAAAGCCGCCGCACGCGAGCACGACGCCGCGGCGCGCCGTAATGTCGACTGCGCCTTGCGGCGTGTCGACATGCGCACCGCACACCACCCCATCGCGGACTATCAGGTGTTGGACCGAATGCGAAACATCGATCGATACGTTGTGATCGAAGGCCGATTTCGCGAGCCGCGCGACGAGCGCGTTGCCGTTCACGAGCTGCATGCTGCGCCCATGAAACAGCAGGTCCTTCAGATGAATCGCCACGCGCCGCGCCGCATAACGGAACGACGACCACGAGCGCGTCGCCTTCAGGAAGTGCCGCAGGTCCGCGCCCGCCGAGATGCCCATGCCCCACAACGACACGAGATCGAGCGGCGGCCTCAGGTCGCGAATCCGTGTGCCAAGCTCGCGGCCGTCGAACGGCGCGGCGCACACCGAGCGGCCGCCGGGCAACGCACCCGGCGAGCGGCCATGAAAGTCGGGAATGAGATTGCCGTCGATGAACTGCACGGCCGAATGGGCGCGATAAAACTCGATCATGCGCGGACCGTGTTCGAGGAACGCGTCGATGCGCGACTCGTCGTAGTACTCACCGAGTTCATGACGCAGATACGTGCGCGGCCCTTCTTCGTCTTCGCGAATGCCGGCGGCCAGCGCGAGCGGATTGCGCGGTATCCACATCCAGCCGCCCGACCATGCGGCCGTGCCGCCGAACACCGCTTCCTTTTCGAGCACGATCACGTCGAGCCCGAGAATGGCGGCCGTGACCGCGGCCGACAGCCCTCCGGCGCCGGCGCCGATCACGAGCAAATCACACGATCTCGCGGATTGCACCGGTCCCGCGTGGCCGTCCATGATCAGCCCTCCCCGACGAGAAAGTCGATCATCAGGCTCATCTCCGCGGTGAACATATCGACGCCGACGCTCGTCTTGCACCCGCGCGCGCGGGCCGCTTCGATCCACGGCGACACGAGCGGCGCCGTAATCACGCAGGCGGCAAACGCCTCGGGCGCGAGCTTCTCGACTTCGACGGGAAACGGGTCGCCGGGCCGCATGCCCATCGGCGTTGCGTTGACGACCATCCCGAAGCCCGTGGGGTCGGCGCTGCCAACGCTCACGCGCGCGTCGAAACGCGCCTTGAGCCGCGCGATCAACGTATCGCGGCGCGTCGCATCGGCATCGTGAATCGCGAGATGCGATGCACCGGCTTCGAGCAAGGCCAGCGCGATCGCACTGCCCGCGCCGCCGGCGCCGATCAGCAAGGTACGCTTGCCGTTCGGATCGCCGCCTTGCGACTTGATGCCGCCCAGCATGCCCAGGCCGTCGAGCATTTCGCCATGCCAGCCGCCATCGGCATTGCGGCGCAGAATGCTGACCGAGCCGAGAAAGTCCGCGCGATCGCTGGCCGTCGCGCAATGCGCGTACGTCGCGAACTTGTGCGGAATCGTGACGAGAATGCTGTCGCAGTTCTTCGCGAGCGACAGCCCGCGAATGAAGCCGTCGACATCGCGCGGGGGCACTTCGATCGGGATCACGACCGTGTCGTGCCCGCGTTCGTTGAGCATGCGCGTCACGTTGGCCGGCGATTTGACCTGCGCGAT
Source organism: Paraburkholderia sp. Ac-20342 (assembly GCF_017104985.1). Taxonomy (NCBI): domain Bacteria; kingdom Pseudomonadati; phylum Pseudomonadota; class Betaproteobacteria; order Burkholderiales; family Burkholderiaceae; genus Paraburkholderia; species Paraburkholderia sp. Ac-20342. Next base: position 76,701 of record NZ_JAAGPQ010000006.1, read on the forward strand.
CGGATCGCCAATGATCGCGATCACGCGCGTGGCGCCGCTCAGGGTGGAATAGCTCATAGGGGTCCTAAAATCGGAAAGAATGAAAGTGGCTGCGGGTGCGCCTGCGTGGTTTACCCGACGGCTTCGGGCTCGCCCGTGACGCCGAGCAGACGCGCCTGCAGCGCGGCGTCGTTCGCCAGCGTGTGCGCGGGGCCCGCGAAGGCCATCTGTCCGTTGACCATCACGTACGCGCGATCGGCCATCGGCAGCACGCTCTCCGCGTGGTGCTCGACGATCACGAGGCTCGCGCGGCCGCGCAGCTTGACGACCGCGTCCATGATGTCCTTGACGACGGCCGGTGCGAGGCCTTCGAAGGGTTCGTCGAGCAGAATGATCCGGCTCGGCACCATCAGCGCGCGCGCAATCGCAACCATCTGACGCTCGCCGCCCGACAGCGCCTCGGCTTTCGACTTCTGCAGAACCCGCAGCTTCGGAAACAGTTCGTAGACTTCATCGAGGCTCGCGCCGCCCGCGCGTTGCGCGAGCACGAGGTTTTCGAGCACCGTGAGGTTCGGAAACAGCCGCCGCCCCTCGGGCACCATCGACAAGCCGAGCCGGTTGATTTCGTGCGGTCGCGCATGTGTGATGTCGCGGCCGTCGAACACGACGCGTCCCGCGCCGACCTGCGCGACGCCCATCATCGCGCGCAGCGTGGTGCTCTTGCCGACACCGTTGCGGCCGAGCAGCGCGACAACCTCGCCTTCGCGAATCTCCATGTCGAGGCGATCGAGCACCTGGCTGCCGTCATACCCGGCGCACAGCTTCTCGATCTTCAGGATCACACGGCCGTCGTGCTCGCGCGCCGCGAGCGCGGGAACCCCGGCCGGTGCAAGCGCTTCGGCGGCGTCCTCGTCCTTCGACTTGCCGAGATACGCGCTGATTACGTCGGGATGGCTCGCCACCTCGTGCGGCTTGCCGTCCGCGATCAGGCGCCCCTGGTGCAGCACCGTGAGCCGGTCGGACAACGCGATCACGCGATCGATATCGTGTTCGATCAGCAGGACCGCATGCGTCGACGCCAGACGCCGGATCAGCTTGCCGACGATCTCGCGATCGGCCTCGGCCAGCCCCGCGAGCGGCTCGTCGAGCAACAGCAGCTTGGCGTCGGTCGCCAGCGACACCGCGATTTCGAGCAGACGCTGTTCGCCATGCGAGAGATTCGCGCATTTCTGCTCGGCCCGGTCTTCGAGTCCCACGGCCTGCAACAGTGTCCAGGTCCGCGCGTTGATCGCGTCGATCCGGTATGCGTCGCGCCAGATCGAATGACGCAGCGGACTGCGCGCCTGCACCGCGACGCGCACGTTCTCGAACGCGGTCAGCTCGCGGAACACGCTGAGAATCTGGAACGAACGCGCAAGGCCGAGCCGCACGCGCTCGAACATCGGCAAGCGGCTCACGTCGCGCCCTTCGAACACGATCTCGCCCGTGTCGGGCCGCAACAACCCGCTGAGCATGTTGAAGAACGTCGTCTTGCCCGCCCCGTTCGGCCCGATGAAGCTGTGCAGCTGATACGGCATCACGTCGAGATCGATGCCCTTGGCCGTGACGATCGAGCCGAAGCGCTTGCCGAGGTTGCGCACCGAAAGAATCGGCTGGCCCGGATCGAGTTCGGCCTTCGCGCTCCTGAACGGCTCGATGACCGCGGGCCGCGCCGGGATCTGCGCACGCACGAGCGTCCAGCGCGGACGGCGCAGCAGCCGTTGCGCGATACCCTGGATGCCTTCGGGCGACGCCAGCGCCAGCACCACGATGATCGGCGCGAACAGCAGCCACCAGTTCTCGGTGATCGCACTGAGCTTGTCCTGCAGCAGCACGAAACCGATCGCGCCCCAGAGCGGCCCGAGGAACTGGTGCACGCCGCCGAGCACGACCATCAGCAGCGCATCGCCGGCATGCTGCCAGCTCAGGTTATTCGCATAGACGCCCTGCATCAGCAACGCGAGCAAACCGCCCGCATAGCCGACCACCGCCGCCGACATCGCGAAGGCCGCGAGCTTCACGCGATACGCGTTGTAGCCGAGGCTCGACACGCGCTGCTCGTTTTCGCGCAGCGCCTGCAAGACGCGGCCGAACGGCGAGTGCGCGAGACGCCAGAGAAAGCCCATCGCGAGCACGATCGTGACCACGCTGAACGCATGGAAGGTGGGCATCGAACCGAGCCACGGACGCGCAACGTCCTGAATGCCGTTTTCGCCGCCGGTGAAATCGGTCCATTTGAAGGCGATTTCGTAGGCGATCTGCGAGCACGCGAGCGTGAGCAGCGAGAAGTACAAACCGCGCCGCCGCAGAATCACGAGCCCGACGAGCGAGCCGAGCACGAGCGAAAACACAATCGCAAACGCAAGCGCCTCGATTTCGTTCGAGAACAGGCGGCCCATACCGATACCGACGGCGTAACTCGCGCAGCCGAAAAACACCGAGGCGCCGAACGGCACGAGACCCGTGTAGCCGACCAGCAGGCCGACGCCCGCCGCGTACAAGGTGTAGATCGCGATCTCGGTGATGCGCCCTAGCGGAATGCCGAGGCCGACCGCGCCGAACGACAGGGCCGCGAGCACCAGCGCGAGCCAGAGGATCGGATGGCGAAGCATGGAAGAAGATTGAGACTTCATTCGAAACGCTCCCAACGTTCGCCGAACAGCCCGCGCGGCCGCACCAGCAGGATCAGCGCCATGAGCACGTACATCGCCGCGCCGGAAGCTTCGGGCTTGAACTGCACCGTCAGCGACGTGACGATGCCGACCAGCAGCCCGGCGACGATCGCGCCCGCATACGAACCGAGTCCGCCGATCGTGACGATCACGAACGCGGGCATGATCGCGTCGGAAGCCATCGACGGCGTGACCGTCCAGAGCGGCGCCGCGAGCAGACCGGCGACTCCCGCGATGCAGCAGCCGAGTCCGAACACGCCGGTCAGCACGCGTGGCAGATTGATGCCGAGCATCCCGACCATTTCGGGGTCGCGGCTGCCCGCGCGCAGAATGCGGCCGAACGGTGTATAGACGAGCCCCGCCCACAGCAGCACGAGCAGCACCAGCGTTGCGGCCAGCACCGCGAGCCGATAGGTCGTGAGCAGCACCGGACCGAGCACGACGAAGCCGGACAGCAGCGGCGGTGCGCTGAACGGCTGGCCGCCAGCGCCCCAGAACTGACGGATCACGGCCTCGACGAACAGCGCGAGGCCGAACGTCACGATCAGGCCGATCAGCGGCTCCTTGCCATACAGCCGGCGAATCAGCGTGAACTCGACCACGACGCCGACGAGCCCGGCCAGCAGCGGCGCGAACACGACGGCGGGCCAGCCGAACTGCTGCTGCAACGTCACGGCGAAGTAGGCGCCGAGCGCGAAGAACGCGCCATGCGCGAAGTTCACGATGCCGAGCATGCCGAAGATGACCGACAGGCCGATCGCGATCAGCACGTAGAGGAAGCCGAGCACAAGCCCGTTCGCGACCTGGGACAGCAGGAGTTCAAGCATGCCGTGCTCCTTGAACGTGAATCGTGGCGTGGACCGTGGCGCGCATCAGAGCGCACCCATCTGGCAGCCGACGTCGGCCTTGTCGCCGTACAGCGCGTCGAGGCCCGCCGCGTTGTCGGGCAGCGTCTTGACGACGTCGAGGAAGTCGTAGTTGTCGGGGATCTTCGACTTGACCTTGGCGACGAGGATCGGCACCAGCATCTGGTGATCCCATGCACGGTAATACGCGGGCATCGGACGGTTGGGGTCGCGCCAGGCTTCGAGCGCCTTGACGATCGCGGCCGGCTCGACCGACTTCGCCTGATCGATCGATTGCAGCAGCGAACGCATGACGAACCAGCCGGTCCACGCGCGATCGGGCGCGGGATGCTTGTATTTCTTCTGATACGCGGCCGCGAAGGTCTTGTCTTCGGCGACGTTCGCGGGGTTGTTGAAGTACCAGTCCTTCGAGTAGTAGCCCGCTACCGCATTCGGACCGACGCCCCAGATATCGCTGTCGGCCGAGCCGATCTGCGCGATCGGAATCTGCCCTTTCATGCCCATCTCGTTCCACTGCTTGAGGAACGTCGAGACGTCGCTGCCCGCGAGGCCGCTGACGACGACATCGGGCTTGGCCTGGCGAATCTTCAGGATGTACGAGGTGTAGTCGGGCGTGTTCAGCGGCGCGGCATCGGCGCCGGCCACCGTGCCGCCCGAGGCGAGGAGCTGCTTCTGGAATTGCTCGCTGACGCCCTGGCCGAACGCATACGACGCGGTCAGGAAGTACCAGCGCTTGCCGAGCGTCAGCAGTTGCTGCGACATCGCGCGAACCTGCGGCTTGACCGGCAGATGCGCGCGGAACGTATAGCGGTTGCAGGCCTTGCCCGTGAGTTCGTCGGCCGCCGCGTTCGGCGCGATGAACGGAATCTTCGCGCGATTCGCGAGCGCGCTGAGTGCGAGCGCATTGGCGCTCGTGCCGCCGCCGACGATGGCGACCACCTTGTCTTCGTCGATGAGCTTCTGCATGTTCTGCTGCGCCGCCTGCGGGCTCGGCTCGTCGAGCCAGATCAGCTGCACCGGACGGCCGAGCACCTTGCCGCCGTCTTCCTCGAGCGCCATGTTCGCGCCCTGCATCAGGTACTCCGAGTGGATCGCGACGGCGCCCTGCTTGGCGAGCACCATGCCGATCCTGATCGGCTCGTCGGCCCGCGCCGGCGCGGGCACGGCCGCGCCCGCGAGCAGGCACGCGAGCGCCGCGAGGGAGGTCGTTTTTTCAGTCCAGCGCAAAACCGCTGCCGACGCGGCCGGGCTCTTCGAATGACGCATGCGTTATCTCCATGATTTGATTTGTATTGGGGCGGCATGAGGGCAAGGGTCTCGCCGCTTTTTTGAACTATATTCCATATTTACGAATTTTGGAAATTATTTCCAATAGACGACACTGGACGCGCCAGGTACCATCCAGGCTGGCAACCAGGTTGCAATGACTGACAGGAAGAGTGAGCTACTGATGGCTGGACCGACTACCCGAACCCTGAGCGTGCTCGAACATCTCGCGCATCATTTCGAAGGACTGCCGCTCGTGGCGATCGCCGACGATCTCGGGATGCCGCGCAGCGCCGCGCATCGGCTGCTGACCGAACTCTGCGACGCGGGTTATGTGCGCCAGGTGCGCAACCACGGCGACTACGTGCTGACGACGAAGCTCGCCTCGCTCGGCCTCAGCTATCTGTCGAATACGGGCGTGCAGGACATCGCCCAGCCGATCCTCGACCGGCTCGCGCAGGATTCGGGCGAATTCGTGCGCCTCGGCGTGATCGACGTCGATCACATCGCGTGGCTGGCGCGCTCGCAAGGCGCGCGCTCGGGCCTGCGCTACGACCCGGAAATGGGGATGGTCGCGCAGCTGTCGTGCACCTCGGCCGGCCTTGCATGGATGCTGACGCTCGCCGACGAAAAGGCGATCGAGCTCGTGTCGAAACAGGGTTTCGGCTCGCGCGACGAGTTCGGACCGAACGCGCCGCAAACCGTGCGCGAGCTGCTCGCGCATATCGAGGCGTCGCGCAAGCGCGGCTACAGCATGACCGTCGACATGTTCATGCCCGGCATGGCCGCGATGGCGGCGCCGATTCGCCGCCGGGGGCAGGAAGCGGTCGGCACGGTGAGCATCGCGGGACCTTCGTCGCGGCTGACGGAACAGCGCATGATCGAGCTGGCGCCGCGGCTGCTCGACGCCGCCAACGAACTCGCGGCGTCAGGCGGCGGCACGTTGTTGCTGAGGGGCTCGTCGCTCGCGGGCGGACATCCGGTGCTGTCGTCGGGGGATTGAAGCGATTGCAGCGCGGCATGGCGCATGCGGCTCCTCATGTGGCTCATAAGGCGCATGCGCCGGCTGACCCGAGGCGCAGGTGCACAGACCGGACACGACTCCTCTTTCCCACATCCAGGCATGTCGACAAACGCATCTGCTCATCCGGAACACTCGTGGTCAGGCGTGCTCGCGCTGACGCTGACCGCGTTCATCTTCAACACCACGGAATTCGTTCCCGTCGCGCTGCTGAGCGCCATCGGCGAGAGCCTGCACATGCGGCCGACCGAAGTCGGGCTGATGATGACGATCTATGCGTGGACGGTCGCAGCGGTGTCGCTGCCGTTGACCGCGCTCACCCGCCACGTCGAACGCCGCAAGCTGTTGAGCGGAGTACTCGTTCTGTTTGTCGTCAGCCATCTCGTGACGAGCGTGGCGTGGAACTTCCCGGTGCTCGTCATCGGGCGCATCGGCATCGCCTGTGCACACGCGACCTTCTGGTCGATCTCCGTTGCGCTGGTCGTGCGGCTCGCGCCGCCGGAGCGGAAAAGCCGCGCCCTCAGCCTGCTGGCGATGGGCACGTCGATCGCGATGGTGGCCGGCATTCCGATCGGGCGCGTGATCGGCCAGGCGCTGGGCTGGCGGATCACCTTCCTGACACTCGCGTGCGCGTCGGCCATTACGCTGCCGATATTGCGCGCCACACTGCCCGAGTTGCCCAGCCATCAAACGGGCTCGCTCGCGCACCTGCCCGCGCTGCTGCGCAAGCCGATGCTGGTGGCGCTCTACGCGATTACGGTTCTCGTCGTGTCCGCGCACTTCACGTCGTATACCTACATCGAGCCGTTCGTGCGCAGCGTCAGCCATGCGAGCGAAGGCCAGATCACCTACCTGCTGATCCTGTTCGGCAGCGCCGGCATTCCGGCGGCCCTCTGCTTCAACCACCTCTACCCTCGACGGCCGGCGCAATTCCTGCTGACATCGATTGTCGCGCTGTCCGTGTGCCTGCTGATCCTGTTCCCGTGCTCGCTCGATATCGTCACGCTCTCCGTACATATCGTGGTCTGGGGCGGCGCGATCGTCTGCTTCGGGCTCGCGATGCAGGCATGGATGCTCAAGCTGGCGCCGGAAGCGACGGACCTTGCCGTATCGATCTATTCCGGTCTGTACAACGTCGGGATCGGCGCCGGCGCGCTGTTCGGCAATCACATCGCAGACCGCTTCGGCATGCCGTGGATCGGCACGTTTGGCGGCCTTGCGGGCGGACTCGGCGCCGGCATGGCATGGCTGGCATCGCGCGCGCATGACAAGAACACGGCGGCGCCACCGGCCGTCTAGCGTGCGATGAGATGCCGCCTGGGGTGACGCCTGAATGGCCGCTACAACGCGTAGCGGCCCTCGCGCGGTTCATCAGAACCGGTGCCGCAATCCCGCCAGCACGGCGATCTGACTGGTGCGTCCCGCCCCCGCGGGCCCGAAGAAGTTGATCGCGACCGTGCTCGCATCGCCGGCGAGGTGCTGATAAACCAGCGACATATGCACGTCCGTGCGCTTGGACAGCAGATAGCTGATGCCCGCGTTGACCTGGTGCCACTTCGGCCGGTCGCCGGTCGCGAAGGACGTTGCGCCGGTGCCGGTATAGCCGTGGCCGTCGGTGAAGATATAGCCGATGCCGGCCATCAGCGCCGGCGTGAACTGGTAGCGTCCGTTGATTTCGTAGTTGTCCACCCGCATGGTCTGACCGCCTCGATAGTCGAGCCGCGTATCGGTCACCACGGCGTTGACCGTCGCGGCACCGAACGTGTAGCCGGCCCCGAGCGCCGAAATCCGCTGCCGTTCGACAAAGCCCGCGTTGTAGAAGATGCTGGTCGAGCCGCTATATTCATCGCCGACCGCCCCGTTCGGATTGCTGCCCGAGGCGAGCCCCGCCGACGGATTGTTCAGTTGCAGATAGCTCGCGACCGCATGCAGCGCGCCGCGCTGGTAGTCGAGGCCGAACCCGTAGGCGCGATTGTTGGCGAAGCCCTGGCCATCCGCGCCGGCTGCCTGGTTGCTGAACGCATAGATCGCGCCCATCTTCAGGCCCGTGAGCGGGCTGACTTCGTACTTGACAGTGTTGTCGAGCCGGAACGTCTGGAACGTATCGTCGACGTCGCCGATATGGGCGCCGTAGATGCTGCCGAACTGTAGCCACGACAGCAGCGGCGCGACGTAGTCGAACGTATAGTCATACTGACGGCCGAAAGTGAGCTGGCCGTAGCGCTCGCTGGCGAGCCCCACATAGGCCTGCCGGCCGAACAGCCGGCCACCCTGCGACGACGTGCCGTTCAGTCCGCTGAACCCCGCTTCGAGCCGGAATATGGCGGCGAGGCCACCGCCGAGGTCCTCTCGCCCGACGAAGCCGAAGCGGTCGCCGCTGCCCCACCCTGTCGCCATCGACCAGCGCGAAGCGCCCTGCGTCGTGATCGACGACGCGACCGAATTCGTCCACGCGATGCCCGTATCGATGATGCCGTACAGCGTGACCGAGCTCTGCGCGTGAGCCGCCAGCGGCGCTGCGCAGGCGCAAACGACCGCAGCAGTGCAAACTGCTGTTTTCATTGTCTCTCTCCAGTTTGAATGTGATGTGGACTGCAAATGAAAGCCGATGAGCAGGAGCCTTGCGCGCTAAAGTGCCGGCTCCCGCCACGATGCGCGGCCGCGCATCCCGCCTGTCTGTCCTACCGTTTCGCCGCGGCGCCGGCAGCCGGCAACGGTGCATCGGTGGACATGACGTCTTCCTCGATACCGCCGGGCCGGTACATGCGGCCGAGCACGAACATCAGCACCGCGACACTTACGACCGGCAGCGCTGCGACATGAAACAGATCGCGCACCGGCAGATGTCCGGCCAGCAGCATGCCGCCGATCATCGGACCGGAGATCGAGCCGATCTTCGCCACGCCGATCGCGGTGCCGGTGCCTTTCGAGCGGAAGCTGGTCGGGTAGACGATCGACGCGACCGCGTTGAGCCCGGCCTGGGTTCCAGCCACGCAGAAGCCCACGCCGAACACGGCGGCGGTCAGCAAGCCCATCTTCAGATCCATGCCGAGCGCCGCGACGAGCGGAAAGCCGATCAACGGCAGGCAGGTGACGAGCCGCACGCCATGCCGGTCGATGAAGCGCATCAGCACGAGACCGCCGAGTGTGCCGCCGACCGAGAACAATGTCGTCATCAGCGCGGCGCGATGCGCATCGACGCCGGTCGCCTCGATCAGCACCGGCAACCAGTTTTGCAGGAAGAACAGCGCCATCGAGTTGGCGATGTACGCGAGCCACAGTGCCGTCGTCACGTAGCGCAAGCGGCCCGCGAACAGCATGCGCGGCGAGAATTTCTCGACGCGGCGCTCGTCGGTCACGACGAAATGCGCGTCGGACGGCAGTGCGAGTTCCGGCCTGAGGCGCGCGGCGGTCGCCGCGATGCCGTCGCGAGACCAGCCCTTCAGCACCTGGTAGCGCAGCGACTCGGGCATCACGAACCACAGCAGGGCCGCGACGACGAGCGGCGCGACGCCACCGACCACGAATACCGCCGGCCAGCCGTAATGCGGCACGAGCCACACCGCGACGCCACCGCCGAAGCCCGCGCCGAGCGTGTAGCCGGTGAACATCAGCGTGACCCAGGTTGCGCGCAGCCGCTTCGGTGCGAACTCCGAGACGAGCACGAACGCGTTCGGCACCGCGCCGCCGATGCCGATGCCCGCCACGAAGCGCAGCCACAGCAACGGGTCGACGCTGGACGCCCACACGGTCGCGAGCGTGGCGACGCCGTACCAGCATGCGCCGAACAGGATCGCGCGCTTGCGGCCGATGCGATCCCCGACGTAGCCGAACACGATCGAGCCGATCATGATGCCGAAAATATTCGCGCCAAACACCGGCCCGAGCACGCTGCGCTCGATGTGCCATGCGCGGATCAGCGATGGCGCGGCGAACGCCAGCGCGCTCAGTTCGTAGCCGTCGGTCAGCATCACGAGCCATGTCGATGCAATTAGCAGGACTGCGAACCAGCCGACCTTCTGTTCGTCGATCAGACGCGACACGTCAAGTGTGCGCGCCTCGGGCAAGGTTTGAATCATTGTCTCCTCCAGGAAGTTCCGCATTGACCGCCGGGCAGTGCCCGACGCGTCATGGGGTTCCGGTCATGCAGTGAGTGGACTCGCGGGAACGGGTGCTTGTCGCGCACCTCTGTCGGATTCCCGCGATACGGGCAAGCCGTGCGTCAGTCCTTCAGATGCGGCGGATCGATACGGTCGACGTTGTCGGAGAGCCGCTCGCGCAGCGCGCCGCGATCGATCTGCTGAACGCTGCCGCCGTCCGCGAGATCGAACGCATGCGCGGCCGCCGCGCCCATCGCGATGCACGGCCCCATCACGCGCACGCTCGACAGCGCGCTCGCGTCGGCGTCGATACAGCGGCCGACCGCGATCAGATTGTCCGCGCCCTTCACGACGAGACTGCCGAACGGTACGGTATGCAGATGGTCGTCGCCGAACGGTTTCCATTCGTAGCCTTCCGCGCGATCGTGCAGCTCGATCGGCCATGACGTGCGCGCGACGGCGTCGGGAAACTGCTTCGCGGTAATCACGTCTTCCGAGGTCAACTGCTGCTCGCCGACGATCCAGCGCGTCTGCCGGATACCCGGCAAACCGTAGCTGCGGATGTGCGCATTGCGATAGATGTGCGGATACTCGCTGCGCAGGAACTCGAACGCGCGGTCCGCCTGGTCGCGCCCGACGAGCGCGGTGTGCGACGCCGCCATCGGTTCGAGCGGCGTCTCGATGTGCGTCATGTTGGCAATGCCGATGTTGCGGCCGCGGAAATAGAACACGAGACCGTCCTTGCGCTCCAGCCCGTACTCGTTCGCCTTCGCCTCGACGCGTTCGCGGAAAGCGGTCGGGGTCGGCAGATCGGTTTCGTCGAGGTTTTCCAGCACGATCATCTGCGTGCCGCGAATCGGCGTGTCCGGCTCCTGGCAGTCGAAGCCGGCGAGCCACGTGAGCGCCGCGTCGCCGCTCGCGTCAACGAAGCCTTTCGCCGCGATGCGCACGTCGCCGTAGCGCGTCGCCACATCGAGCTCGCTCACCCGCCGGCCGTCGCGCGTCACGTCGCGCAGTACCGCGCCGAGCACGACGGTGATGCCGGCGTCGAGTATCTTCTGTTCGATCCAGCGCGCGAGCGCGACTTCGTCGTACAGCACGACGGTCGTCAGAGGTCCTTCCTTATAGTGCAGCGCGCCCTTCTCGCCGAGATCGCGCAGGATGCCGTCCGCGATGCCGTGCGTGACCTGAAAGCGCTTCGGTCCGTTCGAGAACAGTCCGCAGAACGTGCCGATGATCGAGTTGACCGCCTGGCCGCCGAGCGCGGGCAGGCTGTCCACCAGCACGACCTTGCGGCCGAGTGCCGCCGCTTCGAGTGCGGCCGAGGTGCCGGCAATACCCGCGCCGACGATGCACACGTCCGCGTCGAGTTTCCAGCTCGTCGATTGCCCGCTGCGGCGGACGATACGAGTACCAGTCTTCACAACATTTTCTCCATTAAAACAATGTCAGGTGCGCGCGGATGTCCCGCGCGACAAGCTCAGGCGCGACCGCGCTTCAGCACTTCGACGACACCGCGGTCGGCATCGACGCGGACCCAGTCGCCCGTTTCGATCACGTCGAGCGGATCGATGTCGAAATCGGTCAGCGAGGGCGCATGGCTGACCACCGCGCCGAGCGCGATCTTCGTGGTCATTTCGTTGAACAGCATCGCCGCCGGTGCGGTGCCGGCGATCCGTGCGATATGGAACTGGCTCGACCAGCCCGACGAACCCTTCGCGCCCGGAAACACGAGCACCTTGTTCGCGAAGCTCTGTCCGCGCAGTTCGTGGCGCGTCTCGATGATCGTGCCGGTGCGCGGGTCGATGCCGCCCCAGCCGGAGATGCGGTCGCGCGTCACCAGCGCCTCGCCTTCGATACAGCCGCCGACCACCTTGCGGCCATGCAGCACGATGGCCGCGTCCGCTGCGCCCGTCGTCGTGTCGTCGTTCTTCGCGTTCATGCGGTAAGCCCTCCTTGCCAGCGGCCCGTCACTGCGGCCTCGATGCAGTCGGCCGTGGTGCCGAACCATGCCTGTACGCCCATGATCGCGGGCAGATAATGCGCCTGCTTCGCCGAGTCGAGCGCGACGACGCGCGTGCCCTTGGGCATCACGCGGCCGATCGCCGAACACGTATCGGTCATCAGCACGCCGCCCGCGTTCTCGATCAGCTTCGTGTAGCCGGCCTGGTCGGCGAGTTGCCGTGTCGCGCGCGCGGTGAAGATCCATAGCTCGGTGTTCGCGCCGATGCGCCGGCCTTCCAGCAGTTGGCACACTTCCCAGATCTGCTCGATCGAATAGTGCGGACAGCCAAGCATCACGAAATCGACCTGCGCATCCTTCGCGGTGGTGTTCACGCGTTCGTATGCGAGGCGCCGCTCGGCCGCGCCATAGCGGATCGTCTCGACCGGCCGGCGGCCGCGGAACGCTTCGTCGCGCGTGCGCGCCTCCGGCGTCTGGCCGACGATGTGATACATCTCGACACCGCCGGACGATGCCGCCGCCGCGCCGAAGTGCTTGAGCTTCGGCAGGTTCGGCACGTCGCGCAGCCCGTCGATCACCGGAATGCGGTCCTGCACGACTTCGCCGACGTAGTAGCCGAGCAGCCCCCAGTCCTGCACCGTCTTCACCTCGATATCGAGCTCGATCAGATGCGTGCCGCCGCGGTTCTCGTCGAGATGCAGACCCCAGTAAGGAATCTTGCCGGTCAGCATCGCGGCGCCCGTGCTCTCGCGTCCTTCCGCGTTCGTGCGCGCGCCGAGCACCGCGTTGATGTAGATCACCGCCGACGACTCCATCCACGCGCAATGCTCGCCGCGCACCGGCACGTTGCCGGCCAGATACGGCGCGCAGGTATTGAGCGGCTGGATGCCGAGGCGCCCCGTGTAGGCTTCGCCCTGGCGATAGAGCTTGACAATCTGGCTGTCGATCCCCTGGCGCTGCGCATGCTCCGGGTCGAGCCCCTGCTGCAAATGGCTGCTGAACACCTTCGCCTTCGGCACCTCGACGACATCCGGGCTGTCGAGATTGAATTCGGAAAACACCGCGTCGAGGCCGCCGTGCTGCGCCGCGTAATCGCGCAGGAACGGCATCGTCGCGCCGACCGTGCCGCATACGTTGTTGGTGTCCACCAGCCGTGGCGCACCGAGCGCTTCGCCATAGCGCACGAGCAGATCCATCGCGCGCTGCACGGCAGGGCCGTCGCGGCCATCGAGCATCGCCTGTTCGTCGTCGTTCAGCTTCATTTACCGCGCTCCGTGTGCAGGTTCGGGTTGAGCCGTGTTCGGCCCGGCGTGGCGATCCACGTCGATCGTCGTCGCGCGCCGCAGTTCGCGGCGCACCGACAGGTCGTAGCGGCGGCCTCGATGCAGCGTGCAGCGGTTGTCCCAGATCACGAGGTCGCCGGGCTGCCACTGATGCGCGTACACGAAGCGGCGCGCGGTCGCATGTTCGAGCAGGTCCGCCAGCAACATGCGTCCTTCGGCGATCGTGCGATCGACGATATGCGTCGTATGCGCGCCGATAAACAGATGCCGGCGGCCCGACCCCGCGTGCTCGCGAACGATCGGCCAGCGCACCGGCGGCAGCGCGTTGCGCTGTTCTTCGGTGTACTCGGTATCGCCGAGCAGGAAGCGCGAATACAGCGCGTAGTGCTCCGCTTCGAGCCCATCGAGGTCCCGCTGGTCGCGCGGATCGAGCGCATCCCACGCGGCACGCATGTCCGCGTATTCGGTCTCGCCGCCCCACTCGGGCACCACGACCGCATGCAGCATCGAATAGCGCGCGGCCGGCTGCTGGAACGAACTGTCGCTATGCCACAGCTGGTTCGCGAGATTGCCGACGATGCGCCGATGCGCGCGGTCCGCAACCTGTCCGGACTCGTCGATGTTCGAGATGTCGGCCAGTTCCTGGTAGGCGAGCCGCGCATGCGGACGGGCCACGCGCTTGAAGCCGAGATCGAGCGGCCCGAGCGCGCCCGCGAACGCCAGCTGCTGTTCCTGCGTGAGCGGCTGCCCGCGGAACACGAGCACCGCGTAGTGGTTCATGGCCGCGTCGATCGCGCAGGCGACGTCTTCGGCGATCGGCCCGGCGAGATCGACGCCTCGCGCGAGACCGGCGAAATCCGGACGCGCGGCGTCGATGGGAACGACTTCAAGCGACATGGGCTGCTCCTGATTGAGTGTTGTCCGACGCGGCGTCGTCGCGACGACGATGCAGGCGGCCGAGGACGAAGGCGAGTACCGCGACGAGCGCGACCGGCGCCGCGCCGAAGAAGAACAGTTGCTCGACGGGCAGATGCGCGGCCATCAACATGCCGCCGATCACTGGCCCCGCGATGGCGCCGATCTTCTGGATGCCGACCGCCGAGCCGGTGCCTTTCGCGCGCAGCGCGGTCGGATAGACGAGCGCGGCAACGGCGTTCAGGCCGAACTGCGTGCCGACCACCGTGAAGCCCGTGAGAAACACGGCCGCGACGAGCATCGGCCCCGGCAAGCCGGTGCCGAGCAGCGCGACGAGCGGCGTACCGACCAGAGGCAGCACGGTGATGATGATCGCGCCGCGCGTGTCGACGAAGCGCATCAGCGCGAGACCGCCCAGCGTGCCGCCGAGCTGGAACATCGCCGACACGAGAGCCGCCTGTTGCGGCGCCAGGCCGACGCTTTCGATCAGCACCGGCAGCCAGCTGCTAAGGAAAAACAGCGCCATCGAGTTGGCGATGTACACGGCCCACAGCACCGGCGTCAGCGCACGCAACCGGCCCGCGAACAGGAGTCGCAGCGAGCCGTCGCGGGCATCGCCATGCGCGTCACCCTGCGAACCGCTGCCGGTCGCGAAGCGCGCTTGCGGCTCGACGACGAAACCCGGCGCGATCCGCGCAACGATTCGCGCGACTTCGGCATGCCGGCCCTTCAGCGTCAGGAAGCGGATCGACTCCGGCACCGCAAACCACAGCATCGCGCTCGTCACGAGCGGCGCGATGCCGCCGATCACGAACACCACCTGCCAGCCGAACTTCGGCACGAGCCACGCGGATACGAGACCACCGACGCTGCTGCCGATCGTGTAGCCGGTGTACATCAGCGTGACCCACGTCGCGCGCCAGCGCTTCGGCGCGAACTCGGTGGTGTACGCGATCGCGTTCGGCACGACGCCGCCGATGCCGATGCCTGCGAGAAAGCGCAGCACGAGCAACTGTTCGAGCCCCGTCGCGTGCGACGCCGCAAGCGTGAACACCGCGAGCACGACGCTGCCGATGATGATCGTGCGCTTGCGGCCGATCACGTCGCCGAGATAGCCGAGTGCGAACGCGCCGATCATCGTGCCGAACACGAACGCGCCGAACACCGGGCCGAGCACGCCGTGCCCGAGATGCCACGCGCGGCTGAGCGCCGGCGCCGCGAACGCCATCGCGGCGAGGTCGTAGCCCTCGGTCATCATCATCACGCCCATCGCGACGATCAGCAGTACCCCGAAGCGATGGGTCTGCTGCCGCTCGATGACCGTGCCGATGTCGATTACGGTTTCGGCGCCCATCTCAACGCTCCCGCGCCGGCCGGTCCGCGCCGAGCACCGCGCCTTGCGGCATCGTTCCGACCGTCGCGCGATAGATCTTCAGCCAGCCGGTGTCGTTGACGGGCGCGGGGCGCTGCCACGCGGCGCGGCGGCGCGCCACTTCGGCTTCGTCCACCTGCAGATTGCAAACGCGCCGCTCGAGGTCGATCTCGACCGTGTCGCCGTCCTCCACGAGCGCGAGCGGCCCGCCGGTCGCCGCTTCCGGCGAGACCTCGGCCACCACCAGCCCCTTGCAGACGAGACCGGACAGGTGTCCGTCGGTCAGCATGGCGACCTGCTCGGACAAACCCGCGCCATCGATCGCGAAGACGACGCGCGAAGCGCCGCCGCCCATCGCCGGGCCGCCGCACACGCCCGCGCCGCGCATCACGACGACGTTGCCCGGCTGGATGCGGCCGTCCTTGATCGCCGCAATCGCGTCGTCGGAAGTCGAGTAGCACAGTGCCTTGCCTGTGAACGTACGCTGCTTGTCCGGCGAAATGCCGAATTTGACGATGCCGGCCTGCGGCGCGAGATTGCCGCGCACGAGCACGATGGCCGGATGATTGGCGAACGCGCGCTCAGGCGTGCGAATCACTTCGTCGTCGGCAATCCAGACATCCTGCAGGTTGTCCTTGACCGTGCGCCCCGTCACGGTCAAGGCTCCGGTGTCGAGCCATGCTTCGAGCCGCTTCATCACGCCGCGACCGCCGCCGGCCGCTTCCAGTTGCTCGATCGTGTGCGAGCCGACCGGACGCACGCCGGTCAGCACCGGAATCTGGGCGGCAAATTCCTCGAACAGCGCATACACGTCGACGTCGATCCCGCCTTCGGCCGCGACCGCCTGCATATGTTTCACCGTGTTGATCGAACCGCCGACGGCCAACACCGTCTTCACCGCGTTCGCGAACGCGCCGCGCGTGAGGATATCGCGCGGCTTCAGGTCGTCGCGCACCATCTCGACGATGCGCGCGCCGGCTTCGCGCACGAAGGCGAACATCTTTTCGCTGTTGGCGGCCACCGGCGTGCTGCCCGGCAGCGACATACCGAGCGCCTCGCTCACCATATGCATCGAATTCGCGGTGCCGAGTCCCGAGCACACGCCGGGGCCGCGAATCGCGTTCTGGCTCATGCCGATGAGGTCCTCGACCGGAAGCTTGCCGGTCAGCGTGTGCATCGCGCCGACGAACACGTCTTCGATATCGACGTGCTCGCCCCGATATTCGCCGCTCGGCTGATAGCCGCACGCAACGACGATGGTCGGTATGCTCAGCCGCGCGGCGGCCATCAACTGACCCGGCACTGTTTTGTCGCACGAGGCGAGGCACACCATGCCGTCGAGTTGCGCGCCTTCTACGGCCACTTCGATGTCGTTCGTGACGAGGTCGCGGGCAGCCAGCATGTATGCGCCGCGCGCGCCGGCACCGGTAATGAAGTCGCTCGGCGCGGCCGTGCGGATTTCGAACGGCAAGGCCCCCGCCGCGCGAATCGCCTCTTTCAGCTGCGCGGCAATGCCGTCGAGGTGGCTGAAGCACGTCGCGAGTTCCGACGACGAATTGACGATGGCGATCTTCGGCTTGTCGAGGTCCTCTTCGCTGATGCCGAGATTGCGCCACTGGGCGGCGCGTACCGCGCCGAGATAGGAACCACGGGGGAAATTGCTGCGCAACGGGCGTTGCGGCTTCTGTTCTTCAGACATGGTGTCTCACTCCTTTAGTTTGGAAACGATGTTAAAAACGGCGATAAAATCCGTCAATTATGTAACGTCGATAGGGATCATCCAAACTATGGATATTCGTCAGGTCGATCTGAATCTGCTGAAGGTGTTCGATGCGCTGCTGAAGAAGCGCCATGTGACGCAGGCCGGTGTGAGCATCGGCTTGAGCCAGCCGGCAATGAGCTATGCGTTGTCGAAACTGCGCGAACTGTTCGGGGACCCGCTCTTCGTGCGTACCGGGCGCGGCATGGAACCCACGCCCCGCGCGCAGGCGCTCGGCGATCCGGTGGCGCGGCTGCTCGATCTCGTGCAGACCGAGATTCTTCCGGCCCCTGAATTCCGGCCCGCGGAGTCGTCGCGCAATTTCGTGCTGTGCATGTCCGATATCGGCGAGATGGTGTTTCTGCCGCGTCTGCAAAGCTTTCTCGCCAGAACCGCGCCGCACGTGAGCATCAAGACCGTCGCGCTCAGCATGCCGGAGCTCGAGGAAGGCCTCGCGAGCGGCGAAGTCGATCTCGCGATCGGCTACTTCCCGGGGCTCAAGAGCGAGGCGCTCAAGCGCAAGGCGCTGTACCGGCACTCCTACGTGTGCATCGCCCGCGACGATCACCCCGAGATTGGCGACACGCTATCGCTCGATCAATACCGCAACGCCGCGCACGTGATCGTCCATCCCGAGGGCCGCGAGCAGGACGTGCTCGAACGCGCTCACGAACGCCTCGGCATTCGCATCAACGTGCGCTTCAGCGTGCCGCGCTTCATCGGCGTGCCGTTCATCGTGGCCGGGTCGGACATGATCGCGGCCGTCCCTCAGGCGGTCGGTCGGCGTTTCGCGGAGTTCGTGAACGTCAAGCTGTTGCCGCTGCCGTTCCCCGCGCCCAAGTACGACCTCTATCTGTACTGGCATCCGCGCTTTCATCACGAGCCGGCCAACCGCTGGGCCCGCAACGCGATGAGCGAACTCATCAAGGGACCGATGCAGCACGAACCGCTGCCGAATACGAAACGGATGCACCTGAGCGCGGGGCTATAGCGCGCGCCGGCTGGCGCAGCGCGGCTCGCGCGATCGTCTTTCGAGCCGCGTGGAAATACGATGCGCGATCTTTAATAGTCTTATGTTGTACACAATTTATGTTTTGTCGCTCACAAAATCTCGTGGTTTACCCGTAATTCCTCCTGCTATGTCTTGAAAATAGCGCCTCGATGTATACACTCTGTATCCATCGAGCGAGGCAGCCGAGCCATTTCCTGAATCGGCCCGCCCGCGCAACCCTTCCGGACATGCCATGCCCGACATCGAAAATTCCACCGTCGACAGCAAATCCGCCGCCTCGGCATCGCAAACCGTGCGCGCCCTTCTCGGCTTGAGAGAACTGATTCTCGGCGGCGACCTGAGCCCGGGAGAACGCATCTCCGAACTCTGGGTCGTCGAGCGCCTCGGCGTGTCGCGCACGCCCGTGCGGGCCGGGCTGATCCGGTTGCAGGAAGAAGGTCTGGTCGAGCCGATCCCGTCCGGCGGCTTTGCGGTACGCTCGTTCAGCGAATACGAAATCCGCGATTCGATCGAACTGCGCGGCACGCTCGAAGGACTCGCGGCCAGGCTCGCGGCCGAGCGCGGCATCTCGCATACGATGTTTCGCGACCTCAACGATTGCGTCGACGAAATCGACGCCTTGCTGGTCGGCGAACTTTCCGAAGAAACCTTTTCGCGCTACGTGGAAGCGAACGCGAACTTCCATCGGCTCCTCGCCAGCGCGTCGGGCAGTCAGGTCGTGCAGCGCCAGATCGAAAAAGCGTCGACCTTGCCGTTCGCATCGGCGAGCGCTTTCGTCGTCGTGCAGTCGCTGGACCCGCGCGCGCGCGAAACGCTGGTCGTCGCCCAGGCCCAGCATCGCGCCGTGCTCTCGGCAATCGAGAATCGCGAAGGCGCGCGCGCCGAAGCGTTGATGCGCGAGCACGCGCGAATCGCGCACCAGAACCTGAACCGCGTGCTCGAAAACCAGCGCGCGTTATCGCGCCTGATCGGCGGGAATCTGATCCGCCGCGGCACACGCTAGATCCCGGACCGCGCACGCGGTCACCCCACCGCCTGACCTATCCCATAGACACAGGGCGCCGCGATGCGCCATGGAGGAGAGAACATGTTTCCCAAAAACGCGTGGTACGTTGCCTGCACGCCCGATGAAATCGACGGCAAGCCGCTCGGCCGGCAGATTTGCGGCGAGCGCATGGTGTTCTATCGCACGGCGGACGGCTCCGTGGCCGCGCTCGAAGATTTCTGCCCGCACCGCGGCGCGCCGCTGTCGCTCGGCAGCGTGCGCGACGGCCTGCTCGTGTGCGGCTACCACGGTCTCACCATGGGCGCGAACGGCAAGTGCGTGAGCATGCCGTGTCAGCGTGTCGGCGGCATTCCGTCGGTGCGCGTGTTCCCGACCGTCGAACGATACGGCTTTATCTGGGTCTGGCCCGGCGACGCCGGCAAGGCGGACCCCGCGACGATCCATCATCTCGACTGGGCGGAGAATCCCGCGTGGGCTTATGGCGGCGGGCTCTATCACATCGACTGCGATTACCGCCTGATGATCGACAACCTGATGGACCTGACGCACGAAACCTACGTGCACGCGACGAGCATCGGCCAGCCTGAGATCGAGGAAGCCCCGCCCGCCACGAAGGTCGACGGCGACACCGTCACGACAAGCCGCTTCATGGAGAACATCGCGCCGCCGCCGTTCTGGGCCGCCGCGCTGCGCGGCAACGGCCTCGCCGACGACGTGCCGTGCGATCGCTGGCAGATCTGCCACTTCACGCCGCCGAGCCACGTGATGATCGAAGTCGGCGTCGCGCATGCCGGCCACGGCGGTTATGACGCGAACTCCGAGCACAAGGTGTCGAGCATCGTGGTCGACTTCATCACGCCGGAAACCGAAACGTCGATCTGGTATTTCTGGGGCATGGCGCGCAATTTCGCCGTCAACGACACGGCACTGACCGAGACGATCCGCACGGGCCAGGGCCGCATCTTCTCGGAAGACCTCGAAATTCTCGAGGCGCAGCAGCGCAACCTGTCGCGCTGGCCGGAGCGGCCGATCATGAAGCTCAACATCGATGCAGGCGGCGTGCAGTCGCGCCGTGTGCTGGATCGAATCCTGCAGCAGGAATGCTAACTCGAGGTTGCGAGCGAGGCGGCCGCACGGCCGCCGTGAACGCCTCACCGTTATTCGAAGCGCCATGAAAGCCATCATTACACGCAAGCTGCCCCTCGCCACCGACATCTGCCTGTTCGAACTGTCGTCCGCCGATAGCGAGCCGCTGCCGCCGTTCTCGGCCGGCGCGCATATCGACGTGCACGTCGACGGTTTCACGCGCCAGTATTCGCTGTGCAACAGCCCCGCCGAACGCGGGGTGTATCAGATCGGCGTGCTGCGCGATCCCGCCTCGCGCGGCGGGTCCATCGCGATGCATGCCTACGCCGCCGGCGCCACGCTCGAGATCAGCGAGCCGCGCAATCACTTTCCGCTCGACGCGCATGCAAAGCACACCATTCTGCTGGCCGGCGGCATCGGCATCACGCCGATTCTCTGCATGGCGATGGAGCTTCTCGACACCGGCCGCTCGTTCGAACTGCACTACTGCACACGCGAGCCCGCGCGCGCGGCATTCCTCGATCGCCTCGCGCAAGCCGGACTGAAAGAGTATTCGCACCTGTACTTCGATAGCGACGCGGCCGAGCAACGGATCGACCTTCAAGCCATGCTTGCCCAGCCGGACCAGGACACGCATGTGTACGTATGCGGCCCGGCCGGATTCATCGACGCAGTGCTCGGCGCGGCGACGAACGCAGGCTGGCCCGCCGCGAACCTGCATCGCGAATACTTCGGCGCGAGGCAGGAGGTCGAGGGTAGCAGCGACGGCGACACCGCGTTCCAGGTGTCGCTCGCGAGTTCCGGCAAGCAGGTGGATGTTCCCGCGGGCACGACCGTCGTCGAGGCTTTGCGCACGTGCGGCATCGAGGTGCCCGTATCGTGCGAGCAAGGTGTGTGCGGGACGTGTCTGACTCGCGTGCTGGCCGGAGAGCCGGATCATCGCGATGTCTATCTGACCGATGAGGAGCGCGCGGCAAACGACCAGTTTTTGCCGTGTTGTTCGCGCTCGAAAACGCCGGTGCTGGTTATCGATCTCTGAGTTCGGTGCGGCAGAGGAAATTTCTGCCGTTAGTGTTATTAAGGAGTTCGTTGCGATCTTACGTGTTAGCACCGACGCTTCGGGCGAATCCTGCCGATCCGCCCGCCACCGTCTTCGCCCTACGTGGAACCGTGCTTACATCAGGCTTGCCACATCCTGAACCGCACCGTCCATGGCCGCGACGATTTCGGCAACGTCACTGTCCGTCATCGGTGTGGACAGCGCCATCAGGCCATAACTCGCGGCCATGACGCCACGGTTCAACAGCGAGAGATTGAAAGCATTCAACCGCTGAGCCTCGGTCGTGTCGGGAAGCGCGCTGCGATAGTCGGAGACTTCCCGTTCGGTCAAATGCACCTTCAGCAGCGAACCGCACCCGACAACACTCCCCGGTACGCCATGCCGGCGCAACGAAGCCCGCATCCCATCCCGCACCGCATCGCCGATCGCGTCGAGACGGGCGAACGCTTCCCGATCGAGCAGCTTCATCGCCGCAAGGCCCGCGCGCATCGTCATCGGATTCGCCGAGAACGTGCCCCCGTGCGGCAACGCCGGCTTGCCGCGCAGCGGGCTGAACACGTCCATGACGTCGCGCCTTCCGCCCACCGCGCCGACCGGAAACCCGCCGCCGATGACCTTGCCCATCGCCGTCAGATCCGCCTCGACGTTCCAGAACGGTTGCGCGCCGTGATAGCCGATGCGCAACGTAATCACTTCGTCGAAAACCAGCAGTGCGCCGACCTTGGTGCTCGCCTCGCGCAGCGCGCGAATATAGTCGCTCGTTGCGGGAACGAGACCCGCGCGATTAGGCATCGGGTCGACCAGCACGCACGCGAGTTCGTCGCCATGCTGTTCGATCAGACGTCGCGCCCCTTCGGGATCGTTGAACGGCAGGACGATCACGTCATTGGTCACACCGCGCGGCGTTCCCGCGGCGTACGCGACCGAAGCGGGCTGCACGCCGCCCCAGTTTTCCGGCGTCGGATCGAGGCTGACTTCCGAGTAATCGTAAGAGCCATGGTAAGCACCTTCCACCTTGGCGATCTTTGCGCGGCCCGTGTAGGCGCGCGCCGCCTTGAGCGCATTCATCACCGCTTCCGTGCCCGAATTCATGAACCGCACGGTTTCGACTGATGCAATGCGCTCGCAGAGCAACTCGGCCAGTTCGATCTCCGATTCGGTCGGCATGCCGAATGCAGTGCCGAGTTCGAGCTGCTCCTGTATCGCCGCCTTGATCGCGGGATGTCCATAGCCGTGAATCTGCGACGTGAAATTGTTGATGCAGTCGATGCGGACAACACCGTCTGCATCCCACACGCGACACCCCTCGCCGCGCACGGCATACACGGGATGCGGCTTCATGAAAACCGTCGTGCGGGTATTGCCGCCCGGCAGAGAACGTTGTGCCCGTTCGAACAGGGCGCGTGATGCGGACGAATCGGCTGGATATGTCATGATTTGATGGATCTGATTGCGTGACGTAAGAAGAAAATGCGACGCGCGCGACCTGCTGTGCGCCGCGCTCCGGGTTACGAAAACAGCGCTTCGGCCAGTTCGCGCGTGTAATAGCCGAGTTCGATATCGGCCTCGAGCGCATCGCGCGCGCGCTCGCCGGGATTGCCGAAGCCGCCGCCGCCCGGCGTGAACACCTCGACGATATCGCCCGCCTTCAGCACGATGCCCTGATCCTTGCTGACGTGAGGCGGCTCATACGGCTCGCCGTCGCGATAGATGACGATGCGCGTCTTGCCGCCGTCCTTGCCGCCGCGCGCGCCCGGCGGCCCGAACCGGCCGTGGTCCATCACCATCGACGCCTTCGCCGTGCCGCGCAGCAGACGCAGGCGGAAATGAATCCCCATGCCGCCGCGATACGTGCCCGCGCCGCCCGATCCTTCATGAATCGCATATTGCTCGAACAGTATCGGATAATTCTGCTCCAGAATTTCCACGGGCTGCGACTTCGAAATGCCGATGGTCGAGCAGCCGTTCGTCAATCCGTCGCCGCCTGAATAGCCGCCATAGCCGCCGCCCGAAATCGCATACATCACGTACGAGCGGTTGCGTTCGGGATCGTGGCCGCCAATCGCGAGATTCGCCGTCGTGCCGGCCGGCGCCGCGAACAGCAGATCGGGCAGCGCATCGACCAGCGCATGAAACACGGCCTCGGCGATGCGCTGGCTCACTTCGGCCGCGCAGCCGGATACCGGGCGTGGATATTGCGCGTCGAGAAACGTGCCGACCGGATCGAGCACCTCGATCGGCGCGAACGTTCCCGCGTTGATCGGCACGTCCGGAAAGATGTGCTTCATCGCGAGGTACACCGATGCCTTGGTGGTCGCCAGCACGCTGTTCATCGGCCCCTGGCACGGCGGACTCGATTGCGACAGATCGAACGTCAGCGAGTCGCCCCGTTTGGTGACCGTGAGATCGATGACGAGCGGCTCGTCGACCACGCCGTCCGAATCGAGATACGAGCGGCCGCGATATTCGCCGTCCGGAATCTGCCGGATGCAATCGCGCATCTGTGCCTCGGAGCGATCGTTGAGCGCCGCGATCGCCGCTTCTATCGTGTCCTTGCCGTAACGATCGAGCATTTGCGTCAGACGTTCCGCGCCGATCGTCAGCGCCGCGGCCTGGGCCTTGATGTCGCCGATCCGCTGCTCGGCAATGCGGATGTTCGACATGATGATCGACAGCAGCTCCTCATCGAGCTGACCTTCCTTGAAGAGTTTGACGGGCGGCAAGCGCAGGCCTTCCTGCTCGATCTCCGTCGCGTGCGCGGAAAAGCCTCCCGGCACCATGCCGCCGATGTCGGGCCAGTGGCCGGTATTCGCGAGCCACGCAAACAGTTCGCCACGATAGAAGAACGGCATTGTGAAACGCACGTCCATCAGGTGCGTGCCGCCCATATACGGATCGTTGATGACGAAGATGTCGCCTTCGCGAATCTCCTTCGCACGCCGGATCACTTCCTGCGTCGAGAACTGCATCGTGCCGACGAAAATCGGCAGGCCGTAATCGCCTTGTGCAATCAGGCGCCCCGTCTCGCGATCGTAAATGCCGTTCGAACGGTCCTGCGACTCCGAAATCACCGGCGAAAACGCGGCGCGGCAGAACGCCAGATCCATTTCGTTGCAGACCTGCTGCAACCCGCTTTGAATAACGCTGAGGGTGACCGAATCGATGGTCTTCATAAGAGCCTCTTTTATCCAGCAACTTTCACGATGAGATTGCCCGCGCTATCGAGTTTCGCGGTATTGCCCGGTTCGAGCACGGTGGTCGAATCGAGCTGCTCGACGATTGCGGGGCCCGCGAATTCGCATTCGGGCAGGCGTTCGCGGCGAAAGACCGGTGTGTCGTGCCAGCCGCCCTGCTCGAACCACACCGGCCGGATGCCGACTCGCGCATCGGCAAGCGACGCTACGGGCTCGGCTTTCGCGAGCGTGCCGAGGTCCGGCACGTAGCGCTTCGCGACGATGCTGGTGTTTAGCGATACCAGTACCGGCCGCAGTTCGGACAGCTTGACCTTGAAGCGCTGCCAGTACGCTTTCTCGAACGCTTCGGCCAGCGCGGCGCGCGTCGCCTGCTCGCGGAGAATGTCGACGACCAGCAGATGGCTTTGCCCCTGGAACTGCATTTCCGCCGTGTAGCGCAACTCGATGTCGAACACGGCGATGCCGCTTTTCTCGATGCGCTGGCGCCCTTCCGCGGTCTGGTGCGCGAGGCTGGCTTCGAGGTCGGCGTCGTCGATGAGACCCAGCGGCTTGTTGAACGACTGCACCAGATCGTGACGCACATCGGCGACGAGGCAGCCGAGCGCATTGGTCAAACCCGGTCGCACGGGAATCAGCACGGTCGGGATGCCGAGCTCGCGCGCAAGCGCCGTCGAATGCAGCGGCCCCGCGCCGCCGAAACCGAACAGCGCGAAATCGCGCGGATCGTAACCGCGCGCGAGACTGACGAGCCGGATCGCATTCGCCATATTCTGATTGCCGACGCGCAGGATCGCCGCCGCCGCGTCATGCACGCTCAGACCGAGCGGCTCCGCGACTTCCTTGCGAATACAGTCGGCGACGAAATCCATCGACACCTTGTTGTCGACGCTCAGCAGCTTGTCGGGATTCAGACGGCCGAGAACGAGATTGGCGTCGGTGATGGTCGGCAACGTGCCGCCCCGTCCATAGCAGATCGGGCCCGGCATCGAGCCCGCGCTTTCCGGCCCGACCTTGAGGATGCCGCCCGCGTTCACGCGCGCAATCGAGCCGCCGCCCGCGCCGACCGTATGCACGTCGACCATCGGCACATGGATCGGCATCGCATATTCGAGTTCGAGTTCGCTCGAGACTTTCGGCACGCCCCCTTCGATCAACGCCACGTCGGACGAAGTGCCGCCCATGTCGTAAGTAATCAGGTTCGGAAAGCCGCACACGCGCGACACGTGCGCGGCGGCCATCACGCCGGATGCGGGGCCGGACATCACCGTGTTGACGGCCGTGCGGCTTACCGCGCGGGCCGGCACCGTGCCGCCGTTGCCTTGCATCACGAGCAGATCGGTGCCGAAGCCCGCGTTCTGCAATTCGTCCTGAAGCCGCCGCACATAGTGGTCGAGAATCGGCTGAACCGAGGCGTTGACCGCGCCCGCCGTACCTCGCTCGTACTCGCGAAACTCCGCCGTGATCTGATGGGCCGCCGTTACATATTCGTTGGGCCAATGCTCGGCGGCCAGTTCGAGCGCGCGCTGTTCATGCCCGGGATTCGAATAGGCATGCAGAAAGTGGATCAGCAGCGACTCGGCGCCCTGCTCGACGAGTCGATTCATGGCCTCGATAAACTGCCGCTCGTCGAGCGGCGTCACCACGTTGCCCGATGCATCGCAGCGTTCGTCGACTTCGACACGCAGGTTACGCGCGACGAGCGGCACGAAGTTGCCGCGCAGACCGTATGCGGTCGGGCGCGTGCGGCGCCCGAGTTCGAGCACGTCGCGAAAGCCGCGCGTCGTAATCAGGCCGACTTTCGCCAGCTTGCGCTCCAGTACCGCATTGGTCGTCGTGGTCGTGCCGTGCACGATGCTGCTGATGGTGTCGAGCGCGACACCGGTCTGTTCGAGCGCCTGCAATACGCCACGCGCCTGATTGTCCAGCGTGCTCGGCACCTTGGCGAGCCGCACGTCGCCCGTGCTGTCGTCGATGAGCACGAGATCGGTGAACGTACCCCCCACATCGATTCCGACCGTAGTCGTCATTACGTTTACTCCAGGATGAATGACTTGATGAATGTCCGTTACGGCATGCCCGATCTCGCGGACCCCGCTTCGCCGATATTTATTAGCCATCCGTAATATTTACCGGATGGTTCGCCCTTTTCTCATCGGGCGAACCGGCGCTATCGCCGGTTCGCCGCGCCGTTGCTATTTGCCGAGGTAGGCCTCGCGAATGCGCGGATTGTTCGCCAGCTCCTTCGACGAACCGGCAATCGCAATGCTGCCGTTCTCCAGCGCATAGGCGCGCGCCGCCACCTTGAGCGCGAGCACCGTGTTCTGTTCGACGATCACCATGCTCAGGCCTTTGCGGTTGATCGCGCCGATCCGCGCGTAGACGTCTTCCGCGAGACGCGGGGCGAGGCCGAGCGACGGCTCGTCGAGCATCAGCAGACGCGGGCGCGACATCAGTGCCCGGCCGATCGCGAGCATCTGCTGCTCGCCGCCCGACAGCGACCAGCCGAGTTGCGTGCGCCGTTCGGCAAGGCGCGGGAACAGGTCATGGACCCATTCGAGATCCTCGGCAATTTCCGCCTTCGTCGAGCGATGCGCGGTCGCGCCGACCAGCAGGTTCTCGATCACCGTGAGACCGGGGAAAATACGGCGCCCTTCAGGCACATGCGCGATGCCGAGCCGCACGCGCGCTTCCGGCGTGCGTGCGCCGAGTTCGCCGCCCTGATACTGGACGCTGCCCGATTTCAGCGGCACCAGCCCGGAGATCGCGCGCAGCAGCGTCGTTTTGCCCGCGCCGTTCGCACCGATCAGCGCAATCGCCTCGCCTTCGCGCACTTCGATATCCACGCCGCGCAGCGCGCTGATGTCGCCGTACGCGACCTTAATCTGGTTGCACTTCAACATGTTCGTAACCGGTTCCCAAGTACGCTTCGAGCACGCGAGGATCGCGCTGGATTTCGGCGGGCGTGCCCTCGGCGAGTTTTTGCCCGAAATTCAGCACGACGATCCGCTCGGCCAGGCGCATGACCATGCTCATGTTGTGCTCGATCAGCAGGATCGTCAGGTCGTGATCGGCTCGCAATTGCCTGAGCCGCGTCATCAGCGCCTCGACCTCGCCGAGATTGAGACCTGCGGCGGGCTCGTCGAGCAGCAGCAAACGCGGACGGCCCGCCAGCACCTTGGCCATTTCGACGAGACGGCGATTGCCGTAGGACAGCGAATCGATGCTGCGCGTGGCGAGCGACGCGAGTCCGAAGCGTTCGAGCATCTGCAGCGCGGCGTCGCGCCACGCCGCTTCCGCGTGACGGCGCGACGCGAACGAACCGGCCGGCGCCGGCGCGATAGCCGCGCCGAGCATCACGTTCTCGACCACGCTCAGGCGCCGGAACAGCTTGCCGTTCTGGAAGATGCGTCCCACCCCGCCACGCACGATGATGTCGGGCCGCATCCCCGTGATGTCCTTGCCGTCGAACGCGACGCGTCCCGCACTCGGCTTGTAGAGACCGGTGAGCGCGTTGAGCAGCGTGCTCTTGCCCGCGCCGTTCGGCCCGATCAACGCGAGCAGTTCCCCCGTGTCGATCCGCAGATCGACGTCGGCAAGCGCCTTCAGGCCGCCGAACGTCACGCTCAAACCATTGGCTTCGAGTAGCGGCATTATTTTTCCTCCGCGATCGGATCGAGCCGTGGCGAGCGCTGACGGCGCCGGAACACGGGCAGCCGCGCGAGACTGACGAGGCCGTCGGGCAAAACGATCAGGACGACCAGCACCAGTACACCGAAGATCAGCAGATACGCGTTACCGGCGCCGCGCAGCAACTCGGGCAGCAGCGTGACGCCCACCGCGCCGATCACCGCGCCGACGATCGAGCCCGCGCCGCCGACCACCAGCATCGACAGATAGAGAATCGATTGCACGTACGAGAAATCGTCCGGCGAAACGAAGCGGTTGTGGACCGCGAAGAGGCATCCGGATACGCCGGCAAATGCGCCGCCTATCGCAAACGCCGCGGCCTTCGCGCGCGTGACGGCGATGCCGCTCATGCCGGCCGCCATCTCGTCGTCGTTCACAGCGATCATGCTGCGGCCCAGGTGACTCGTGCGGACGGCTTGCGTCAGCGCACACAGCGCAACCAGCACGACGGTGGCAAACAGGTACAGTCTCGCGTCGGTGTCGAGCGCGAACGATCCGAGCGTCAGCGAGGGAATGCTGGCGATGCCGTCCGTGCCGCCCGTCAGGCTGGTCCAGTTCGACACGACGATGCCGAAGCTGACGTTCAGCCCCAGCGTCGCGAGCGCGAGATAGTGACCTTTCAGACGCAGCAGTACGATGCCCACGACATAGGCGAACGCGCCGCACAGCGCCACACCGGCCATGCTCGCGAGCCATGGACTCCAGCCCGCCTGGGTGGTCAGCACAGCCACCGTGTACGCGCCAATGCCGATGAACGCCGCCTGCCCGAGCGAAATCAGACCTGCATAACCGAACACCAGATTCAGGCCGAGCACGGCGATCGATGCGATGGCGGCCGTGGACAACAGCCGCACCATATAGTCGGAACAGAACGCCGGCAGCGCGAGCGCCACGGCCAGCGCGACGCCAACCGGTACAGCCGACAGAAAGCGTGAGCGGTTCATCCGCGATCTCCAATTCTTTCGCCGAAGATGCCCTGAGGACGCACCAGCAGGAAGGCGATCATCACGCCGAAGGCCAACAGGTCCTTGTAGGTCGACGTGAGATACGAGGCGCCGAGAATCTCCACGAGACCGACGAAGAGTCCGCCGAGAATCGCGCCCTGCACGCTGCCGAAGCCGCCGATCACCGTCGCCGCGAACGCTTTGAGCGCCACCGGTTCTCCCATGTTGACGTCGGCAAACCACATGGGACCGACCAGCAGGCCCGCAAACGCCGAACACGCAGCCGCTAGCACCCAGGTGACGATCAGCGTCAGCGTGACCGGCAAGCCGATCAGACGCGCCGCTTCGCTATCCTGAGCGATTGCGCGCATCGAGCGACCGATACCGGTGCGATACAGCAGCGCGTACAGCGCCGCGATCAGGAGCGCGGTGATCACGATGGTGGCGAGCGCATGCATGCTGATCGCCGCGCCCGCAATCGATATCGCGGTGTCGCCGAACGGGGACGGCAGGCGCGCGGGCCACGGTCCCCAGATCAGCAGCGCCGCGTTCTGCATGACGATGCCGATTGCCACCGTGCCGATGATGACCGAGACGACGGGCCTCTTGCGCAACGGCAGATGCACGCCGAGAAAGAACAGCACGCCGAACAGCGCCATGCCGATCACCGCGGCGAGATAGCCGAGCGCGATCGGAAAATGCGCCTGCACGATGGCCGCGACGCCGAAGAACGTGCCGAGCATGACGAACTGGCCCGCGGCGAAATTCACGACGCCCGTCGCCGAATAGACGATGACGAAGCCGAGCGCGGCGAGCGCATAGACGCTGCCGAGCGCGACGCCGTTCACCAGGAGTTGAAGAAGCTGTTGCATGATCCGGGTCCGCGGGACAGGGAAACGCGCGTGAACGCGGCGAATGGAAATGGCGTCTCGCTCGGCATCACTTGCTCGTGATCTGCTGGATCAGTTGCATGTCCTTGGTGCCGGGTGCGAACTTCACGATCGACACGTCATGCACGCCGTTGCCCGCGGCATCGAACGTATAGATGTGCGCCACGCCCTTGAAGTCCTTCAACGTGCGCAGATAGTCGCGCACCTTGACCGGATCGGTGCCGACTGTGCGCATCGCCTGCGCCATCATCATCGCGCCGTCGTAATAGGCGGCGGCATACGGATCGGCGTCCACGCCGTAGGCGGCCTTGAACCGCTTGAGGAACGATTGCGCCGCGGGCTGCGAGGTCAGCATCGCATCGACGACGCCGTAGACGCCTTGCAGATCGTCAGGCGAAATCAGTTGCATCGCGGCCGGCACGAACGCGGCCGACGACGAAACGACCGGCGTCTTGAGGCCGAGCAGGTTGATCTGATGCAGCAGCAACGCGCCGTCCTGCGGATAGACGAACAGGAGGATCGAATCGGCGCCCTTGTTCTTCAGGGACAGGATCTGCGCGGACATGTCCTTGTCGTTCTGGCCATAGGCTTCGGCGCCCACCACCGTAATCCCCGCTGCCGCAAATGCCTTCTGCGCGGCCTTCGCGCCGCCCTGGCCGAAGTCGTTCTGGATGTAGAGGATGCCGGGTTTCGTCGAGTGCAACTGTTCGTGCGCGTAACGCGCCATCGCCTCGGCCGTCAGGCCGTCGCTCGGACGGATGCGGAACATCCACGGGTTCTTCTGCTCCGCGACGATGTCGGCACCGCCCGCGTACATGGCCGGACGCTGCGCCTTCAGCACTTCCGGGCCGACCGCGACGTTCTGCGTGCTGTAACTCGTCAGGAATACGAAATCGGGCTTCTGCTCCTGCACGACCTTGATGAACGCGTTGATCGCAGTGCCGTTCGACGCCTGCGCATCCTGGAACGACAGGCCGACCTTGCGACCATTGATACCGCCGCCCGCGTTGATGTCCTGCTCCGCCAGCTTGAGCGCATCGACATAGCCCTTGCCCGTCAGGGACAATGCTCCCGTCATCGGCGCTGTCACGCCGACGGGTATCTGCTGGGCCCATGCCGCGCAAGGTGAAACGGCTGCGCCAGCGGTGAGCCATGCACAGGCGATACGAAGTGACATTGCGCGCTTCAGGTACGTGATCATCGTTGGATCTCCAAGGGCTAGCGATTTATTGCGGTGTCTCGATTTTCGAAATATAGTTTCGATTTACGATTCATGGTGCGTGGCCAAATAAGCGTTGTCAAGCCAGGCAACGCCCTTTAATCCATCAAAAATCAGGAAGAACGACATGCCGGGTCTGGACGACGCCCCCCCGCTCGAGCGCTACATGCGCATCCTTGAATTGCTGGCCGGCTTTCCGGACGGTCTATCGCTGTCGGAAATCACGGCCATGCTGGGCTTGCCGAAACCGAGCGGTCACCGGCTGCTCAAGTCGATGCTGGAATGCCGGCTGGTGGAGACGAGAAAAGGGGGGGCGACGAGCTATCTGGTCGGCGCGCGGATGCGCCGCCTCATCTACGCCACGACGAAGAATGCGTGGCTGGACTCCGTGGTGCGAGGCTATCTGCGCGAACTCGTGCAGGAGACGGGCGAAACGGCCTACATCACGAAACTGGAGCACGGTGTGGTCCGCTCCATCCTCACGGAAGCACCGGACACGCCATGGCGCGGTTATGTGCTGCCCGGCAGCGAGATGCACGTCTTCAATGCCGCGACGGCTAAAGCCATCGCTGCCTATCAGGATGCCGAAACGGTTGAGCACCTTCTCGCCCAGCCGCTCACGCAAAGGACGAGCAAGACCAAGAGCGAAAAATCGGAAGTGATGGCGGATCTGGAGAGCGTGCGTGCACGGGGATACGCAACGTGCCTGGGCGAGGTCGACGAGGGACTGGCGGCCATCGGCGTCCCCCTGATGCTCGGACGCGGCGAGGTCATTTTCAGCCTCGGCATTACGGGGCCCTATCGCCGGGTGGTGGACCAGGGAATCGAAAAGCTGGCTGAAACAATGAAGCGATACGCGGCGGAAATGTCGGCGGCGATTACCGTGGGGTTTGAAAAGCAGCGGGAGAGTTGAGGCAGGGCCCGGAGAACGACTCTCATCGCTTCGGATCATGGCGCACAACAGCTGCACCACGCGGATGCGCAGACGCTACTCGGTGTCTTCCAGCATCCGCTGCGCTGCCTTCTCGGCATTCGCTACGTGCAGCCGCGCAAGCTCCTGGGCCGCATCGGCGTCGCGTGCCTTCAGCGCCTTATAAAGCTTGTCGATTTCGCGCAGACTATTGGGCAGCCGGTCCGGATTCATCAACGACGTCGTACGCAGCAGATTGATGCGCGAATAAAGACTGTTAAGGACTTCCCTGACGAGCGTGTTGCCGCAGTTATCGAGCAGCACGCCATAGAGTGCCGTCTTCGCGCGCAGCACGCCGTCCTGGTTCTGCGCGACAGCTTCCGCGCGCAGCTCCTTCGCGACCTCGCCAAAGCGCGCGATTGCATCGTCGCTGGCAAGGCGGGCGAACTCATGCGCGGCGAAACCTTCGAGCAGACCACGCAGCGCGTACAGCTCGCTGGCTTCGTGTTTCGACATGACGGCGACGATCGGCCCCTTGTGCGGCACGTTGCGCACGAGCTTTTCGGCTTCGAGCCTGCGCAGCGCCTCACGCACCGACGTACGGCTCACGCCGAGCGTCTCGCACAATTCCCGTTCGATAAGGCGCGCACCAGGTGCGAAACGCCCGCTTACAATCGCTTGCCGAAGCACATTTTCCACCTGATGACGCAGCGTCTCAGGCCTCACCAGGTCCATGTCTGTTAGCATTATTGTATTCCCGTCCGACAAAATTCAGCCTCCATGATACTTCACCGGTATCGTGACGGACAGCATCCATAGCCCATCACGGCGAGAAACGGCATGCCTTTCAGCGGGTCGGGAGCAGCGCGCCGAGCGGCATGCGCGAACAGATCTCAAGCGCGGCGTCGAACCTCATCACGAGCGGTTCGGCATGCGCGACCTCGACCTGCGCGATCGCGTCATCGCCAATCTGGTCGAGCTGCTTGAACAGCGCGCGCAACGAGTTGCCGTGACCGACCATCAGCACCGACTGCCCACGCACGAGTGCCGGCGCGACGCAGTCGTCCCACAGCGGCAGCACGCGATGCAGCGTATCGCGCAGGCTCTCGGTGCGCGGCAGCGCAGCGGGCGCGGGCATCGCGTCATCGCACAGCGCGCCCACCAGCTTCGCATGCGCGACGGCATCGAGCGGCGGCGGCGCAAGGTCGAAACCGCGCCGCCATTGCCGCACGCATTGCGCGCCATACGCGAGCGCTGCCTCATCTTTTTCCATGCCGGTCAGCGCTCCGTAGTGCCGATCGTTCAGCCGCCACGAGCGAATCGTTTTCGACACCGGCCGGTCGAACGTGTGCAACGCGTGCGTGAGCGTATCGGTGGCTCGTGATAATGCCGACGTAACCGCAAGGTCGAAGTGCAGACCCGCAGCGCGCAACTGCTCACCGACGCGCTGGGCATCCGTCACGCCCTGCGCGGAGAGTCCGACGTCACTCCAGCCGGTGAAGCGGTTCGCGCGATTCCATACCGATTGGCCGTGTCGCAATACGACAAGCGTGGCGGATTGACTGCTCATGGGGAGCATCGCACGTCAGTTGTAGCCGAGAATCGCGACGGCCCGCACACTCGTGTGCTCGTTGCCGTTCGACGCAAGTGCCGACAGGGGCGGCGATTGCATTGCGCGCCACGCGGAATGGCACGGCCCAGCTGTCTTGCCGGCTACCGATGAAAATGCGGACGAAAACGCGGACGCAATCGCAGAGGTGAATATCGTGCGCGGCGCATCGACATTGTGCGAGTCGGACAGGTCGCCCGGCGCGGCACGCAACGAAAACATCGGCTCGGGTTTTGTGGCATCACGCATGCGGTTTCTCCGGCGCGCCAGCGGCATTCGCCAGCGCGGCTTCGAGCAGCGGCGCGCCCAGTTCCGCGCCGTGGATGCCCGTCACGCTGACGATCTCCAGCAATTCCATCAGTTCTTCAGCCGTCGCTCCATAATGCAGTGCATTGCGCATGTGCAGCTTGAGGCCGGGTACGTACAGATGCGTGGCCGACGCATCGAACGCACAATACATGAATTCCTTGAGCTTCGGGCTCAGCACACCGCTACGCCACGGCACCGAAGAGAATTCGACGTATGCGTCGAACAGGTCCGGATCGAGTTCGAGCAGCCCTTCCCAGCTCGGATGCCAGTAGCCGCGGTTCTTCTCGAACGCGGCTTTCAGCGCCTGCCGCCGCTCGTCGAGTGGGGCCGGGCCGTCGCGCAAGCCCTCTTCTTCCAGAACTTCCAGCAGCACCGGCACGCCGACGTTGCTGGTATGAATACCGATCGTGCTGATCAATTCGAGTACTTCGACCAGTTCATCGCGCGTCGCGCCGAACGATAGTGCCCGCTCGATGTGACGCGCCACACCGGGCGCATAGAGCTGCGTCGCGCAGGCGTCGGCAGCCAGCGCGATGAACGCGCGGGTCTTGTCGTCGAGATGGTTGCGCCGCCGCGGTACGCCGGCGAACTTCAGATACGCGGCGACGAAAACCGGGGCGAGCCTCATGAGGCTGTCCCACTCGGGACTCGCCTGACCGTGCAGGCTCGCGAGTTCGTCGCGCAGACGTGACAGATCGGGTTGCGGCGGAGTCTGGGTCATGATGTCAATTCCATCGAAGGCTTAACAATATCGGCAACCTCACATCGGTGGCGCGCGCCGGACAGCTTCAGCTTCGCGGCGAACCGGACGCGAAAGTCGGCCCGAACGCAGGCTGGAACATCGACGCGCGCGACGGCACGAACCTCAGCCCCCCACACCCTTCGGATAATCGGCTTGCGCGACCTCTTCCTGCCACGTCCCCTTGCCGATCGACGTCGCGATATGAACCATGTAGCTGCCTTCGCTCGCGCCGTGCCAGTGACGCTCGTTCGGGCCGATGAACACGATGTCGCCCTGGCGGATCGGCCGCGGCTCCTCGCCGTCGAGGCAAATCCAGCCCTGGCCGGCCGTCACCTGCAGCACCTGGCCGTACTCGTGCGTGTGCCAGTAGGTACGTCCGCCCGGTTCGAAACACACCGTGTTGA
This sequence comes from Paraburkholderia sp. Ac-20342, assembly GCF_017104985.1. Lineage (NCBI taxonomy): Bacteria > Pseudomonadati > Pseudomonadota > Betaproteobacteria > Burkholderiales > Burkholderiaceae > Paraburkholderia > Paraburkholderia sp. Ac-20342. The sequence continues at coordinate 112,008 of NZ_JAAGPQ010000006.1, forward strand.
TCGTCACGCCGTTGGTCGCGGGCATCACCGGATCGGCCCAGACCGTCCCCGTGAACGTATCGCCGCGACGCTCGGACATTGCGCCTGCCGCTCTGCCGTGAAAGACTTTCATGCTTTTTTCTCCTTTGCTCCGTCGAACAGCCGGACGCCGCCCGACACGTCGCCGATCGCATCGACGACCCGATTGCTGATCACATCTCCATAGCCGAGCGCGGTGCCGAGCCCGAAGCTCGCGAGCGGCCCCGCCGCGTTCAGCGACATCACACCGAGTTCGCGCACGCGATCGACGTACAGCACGACGTCCTTCGTCATGAGCTTGCCGGTCAGGCCGCCTTCGAGATAATCGCCGTCGACGATTTTCGGAAAACGGTTGAGCGTCGCGAAGTTGACACCACTGCTACTGTTCAGCACATCGAGCAGCAGGTGCAGGTCGAGCCCGGCCTTCTTGCCCGCCACCATCACCTCGGCACTCGCAGCCAGGCTCACTGCGTTCAGGAAGTTGTTGAGCAGCTTGGTCGTGTGACCGGCGCCGCTCCCGCCCATGTATGCGACCTTCGAGCTGATCGGCCCGAACGCCCATTGCAGTTCGGCAACCGCTTCGGCCTCGCCGCCCACCATCAGCGTCAGCGTGCCCTTCTCGGCTGCGGCCGCGCCACCCGAAATACCCGCGTCGACGTAACGCACGCCGCGCTCGGCGAAGCGCTTCGCGAGGCGGATCGTCGAACTCGCGGCGGCCGTGCTCAGATCGACGACGATCTGTCCGGCGCGGCAATGCGCGAGCACACCGTCCTCGCCTTCGACGACCGCTTCGACCACCTTGCTGTCAGGCAGCGACAGCATCACGACGTCCGCGTAGCCGACCACTTCGCGCAGCGTGCCGGCAGCCTGCGCGCCGGCTGCTTCGACGCGCTCCCGCGCCGTGTCGTAACCGAGCACCGCGATGCCCGCGCCAACGAGGCGCTGCGCCATGCGTCCGCCCATGTTGCCGAGGCCGATAAAACCCACCCTTTCCTTGTTCATGACTTCCGTTCCTCTGCTTCGCAATTAGAAATCGACATCTTTCGTTTCCGGACCCATCATCGCGCCGATCATGCCGAGCAGCCCGCCCACGCACAGCAGCACGACCGACGTGAGCCGCAGCGGCATGAACACGCCGAGCCAGTTCATATAGAACGCGTAGAACGACGGGATGATGACCGAGAGGCTGAAGCCGACGCCGAAGCCGGTCGCGCGCACGTCCGTCACGAACCGCTCGTTGATGTACGTGACGATCACGCCCCACGGCGACGTGACGAGCACCGCGAGTACGCAGGTCAGCAGCATGATGGCCGGCAACGACAGTCCGTCCACGTTCGCGAGCACGTACAGCAGCACGGCGCCGAGCGTGGCGATCAGCGGACCGACGATCACGAAGAAGCGACGTCGTCCGATACGCTGCGCGACCAGACCCGAGGCGATGTAGCTGAAAAACAGCACGAAGTACGTGAGCATCAGCGTGGCGGTCATCTGGAAGCCGGTCAGGTGCAGCGTCTTCACGAGCAGCCCCGTGGGCAGGAAGATCGTAATGATGTTCTGCGTGAGCCAGAAGCCCGTCATCATCACCAGCACCTGCAGCAGGTTGCGCCCGCTCTTGCCGCGCAGCAGATCGGAAAGCGGCAGTTTTTCGGTGACCGTCGGCTTGTCGGCGGCCTCGCTCTTCCAGACTTCCGATTCGGCGACCTTGCGCACGTAGTACATCGCGAGCAGGCCCGCGAGCGCCGCACCGAGCACAAACGGAATGCGCCAGCCCCATTGCGCGTACGGCGAATTCATGCCGCTCAGCGGAAAGAGCACGAACATCAGCATCGCAACGAGGTTGATCGTCACGTACGCGGCCGGAAATCCGGCAATGATGAAGCCGCCGACGAAACCACGCTGCTCCTTCTTCGCATACTCGATCGCGAGCGGCATCGCACCGGTGTAGCCGCCGCCGAGAAAGATCCCGTCGACGAACCGCAGCAGCACCAGCAGCCAGTACGACGCGATGCCGATGTGCTGATAGCCGGGCAGAAGCGCGATCAGCAACGTCACCACGCCAAAGCCCGACACCGACCAGATCGAGGCCTTGCGACGCCCGATGCGGTCCGCGATCATGCCGAACAGCAGCGAGCCGACCGGCCGTCCGAGCAGCGTCGTGATGAACACCAGCGATGCGAGAATCGCCTCCATGCCCGCCGACAGATGCGGCGGCTGAAAATAGCCGAGTACGGGCGAAAGCACCACCACCGGCAAATAGATATCGAACATGTCGATGAATTCGGAAAAGAACGCGCCCTTGATCGCGTTGCGTCTCTTCGTTTCGATCGACTGTTCGCCCTCCGACTCTACGACGTCATGCGCAGTCAGCGCTTTCATGGCTGCCTCCATTCGTTATGCGCACCGCGCGCGGTGCGGGTTCTCCCTGCGTTACCCCGTGGCTTTCGTGTGCTTTTTTGCCGGATCAGGAAGCCACCGCTTCGGCTTCGTATGCCTTGATCGCCTCGCTCGCGACGCGAAACGCCGCCAGCGCGAGCGGCGCGCCGCAATACGCAGCCGCCTGCATCAGCACCGCGCGGATCTCTTCCTTCGTCACGCCATTGCGCAGCGCGCCCTTTACATGCACCGCCAGCTCGTGGTGCTGGCTCATCGCGGTGAGCATGCCGAGGTTCAGCATGCTGCGCGTCTTGAACGACAGCGTCGGGTCGCCCCAGATGTCACCCCAGCAGCTTTCGGTGACGAACTTCTGCATCGGCCGGTTGAAGTCGTCGGCATTCGCCCACGATTTCTCGACGTGCGCGGCGCCGAGCACTTCCTTGCGGTTGTTGAAGCCTTTGTTGAAACGGTCGTTGGTATCCATCGTGATTCCTCAGTAGTTCAGACTGTTTTTAAAACGGTGCGCCAGGCAGGCATGATGCGAGCCGGTCTGCGCGCGGAAATTTTCACTCTGCGCCGTAACCGACCATCGCCTTGGTTTCCAGGTATTCGCGCAAGCCGGCTTCGCCCCACTCGCGCCCGTTGCCCGAGCGCTTATAGCCGCCGAAAGGCGCCTGGAAATCGGCGGGCGGGTAATTCAGATGTACGCCGCCCGCGCGCAACGCGCGGCCCACCTTGCGCGCACGCGCGAGATCGGCGGATTGCACGTAGGCCGCGAGACCGTAGTCGGTGCCGTTCGCGATCGCGATCGCCTCTTCTTCCGAGTCGTAGGGAATCATCGACAGCACCGGCCCGAAGATCTCCTCGCGCGCGATCGTCATGTGCGGCGCGACATCGGCGAACACTGTCGGGCGCGCATAGTAGCCCGCGTCGATGCCGTCCGGCCGTCCGGTGCCGCCCGTGACGAGGCACGCGCCTTCGTCGATACCGGTCTGGATCAGCGCCTGCACACGCTTGAACTGGCTCGCGTTGACAAGCGGGCCGAGCTGCGTCGCCGGATCGTCGGTCGGGCCGGTGCGATACGCCTGCGCCGCGTGCTTCGCGATCTGCGCCGCGTCGTTCATCAGATGACGCGGCACCAGCATGCGCGTCGGGATCGAACACGACTGACCCGAATTCGTAAAGCACGCTGCCACGCCGCGTGTGACCGCCTGTTCGAGATCGACGTCGTCGAGCAGGAGGTTGGCGGACTTGCCGCCGAGTTCCTGCGCGACGCGCTTCACGGTCTCGGCCGCCGATTGTGCGACCAGCACGCCCGCGCGCGTCGAGCCGGTAAACGACACCATGTCGATGTCCGGATGACTCGCAATCGCCGCGCCGACACCCGGACCATCGCCATTGACGAGATTGAACACGCCGGCGGGCACGCCCGCGTCATGCAGCACTTCCGCGAACGCCAGCGCGCTGAGCGGCGAATACTCGCTCGGCTTGAGCACCATCGTGCAGCCCGCGGCCAGCGCCGGGGCGATCTTCACGACGATCTGATTGATCGGCCAGTTCCACGGCGTGATGAGTCCGCAGACGCCGATCGGTTCCAGCACGACACGCGTATTGCCGCGCTGTTCCTCGAATTCGAAACGCTCGAGCACCTCGATCAATGCGTTCAGATGCGCCGGTCCGCGCGCGGCCTGACCGTTGCGCGCAAACGTGATCGGCGCACCCATTTCGCGGCGCATCAATTCGGCGAATTCGTCGTAACGACGTTCGTAGACGGCGACGACGCGCTTGAGCAACGCCACCCGCTCGGCCACGCTGGTCGCGGACCACGCCGGAAATGCGCGGCGCGCGGCGGCGACCGCGCGATCGACATCGACCGCGTTGCCGAGCGCAAGCTTGTCGAAGACCTTTTCCGTCGATGGATCGACGAGGTCGAACCAGACGGCGGACGCGGGTTCGACCCACTGTCCGTCGATATAGAACTGTGCAGCATGTGACATGACAGGCTCCAGAATCGGTGAATCGGAAGGCGGCCTCAGGAAGCCGCGCCGGGCAACAGCCGGTACATTTCGGTGTGATCGGTCACGGGCGTCGACTGCTGTGCCGCTTCGTTCCACACCTCGATGCAAGCCGTGCCAAATGTCATCGGATGGCCGACCGCCTGCGCGAGCGCATACGCGATCTTCAGATCCTTGTTCATCAACTGCAGCGCGAAGCCCGACGCAAACGTGCCGCTCAGCATGAACTGCTTGACCTTGTTTTCCGACGTATTGCTGCGCCCCGACGACGCGTTGAGCACGTCTGTCATCACGGCCGGCTCGATGCCGAAACGGCTCGCGATCTGCAGCGCCTCGACCGTCGCGGTCAGTCCCGCCGCCGACACATAATTGTTGAGCGCCTTGGCCGCATGACCGGCGCCCGCGCCGCCGATATGCAGCACGCTCGCGCCCATCGCATCGAGCAACGCCTTGCAGCGCGCAAGCACCTGCGCGTCGCCGCCAACGAGAATCGCGAGCGAGCCCTCCTTCGCGCGCTTGACGCCGCCCGACACCAGCGCATCGAGATACGCAAGGCCGCGCGCTTCGAGCGTCCTGCCGAGTTCGCGCGAGCGCTCCGGTTCCGACGAACTCATGTCGATGACGACAGCGCCCCGCGCGAGTTTCGCGGCCCAACCGTCGCCGAGCACCACGGCCTCGACAATCGCCGAGTTCGGCAGCATCGTGATCAATGCATCGAGCGATGCCGCGTTGTCGTCATTCAGACGCTGCGCACCGGTTTGCTCGGCGAGCGCGGCGGCGCGTGCGGCGTCAGCGTCGGCGATGAACAGTTCGAAGCCGGCGCTGCACAGGCACTGCACCATCGGCGCGCCCATCATGCCGAGACCGACGAAACCGATCCGCTTGAGTTGTGTCATTGCGAGACCTCGTCTAGCGCAGCGCCGAGAATGCGGTCGGCGTCAGAAAATGGTTTTCGATACGCTCGACGATCGGCTTCTCGGCTTCCGTCGCCGCGCGTTTGACGATCCAGTCGGGGTCGGACTGGAACGCGTTCCACTTCTGCTCGCGCTCGGCGAGACTTTCCCACTTGAGCATGTAGGTCAGCGCGTGGTTGCTCGGTCCTATCAACGTGGTCCAGAAACCGAGCTGCTCGATGCCGTATTTTTCGAAAAAGCCGAGCGTGGTCGACGTGAAGCGATCGAGCAGTGCCGGCAAGCGCGTCGGCGCGCAGTGGTAAATACGCATTTCAACGATCATGAATAACCCCTGTTTGATCCGGTACGATGGGCCGGAAGTCCGGCCAGATGCCTGTTTGCGGAAGTGATTGCGAGGCGCTCAGTCGGCGAGCCCCTCCGACGACGACCAGCGCTCGACGTATTTGACGAGTTCGGTCATGTCACGCTTCGCGCCGTCCTGCATCGCCGCGTAGTTCCACACCTGACGCGCGACGCTGCCGACCCACATCGGCACGCCGAGCGCCTGGCATTCGTCCACCGCGAGGCCGATGTCCTTGCACACGCTGCCGACCGGAAAACCGAAATCGAAGCCGTGTGTCAGCACGTGTTTCGGGAATTTGTCCATCGTCGCGCCGTTCTTGCCGCTGCCCGAATTGATCACGGACATCATCACTTCGGGATCGAGGCCGCCGCGCATGCCGGCAACGAACGCTTCCGACGTGATCGCAAAAGCAGTCGACGACAACATGTTGTTGAGCAGCTTCAGCAACTGTCCCTGCCCTGGCTGATCGCCGACGACGAACACCTTGCCGAACACGTCGAACAGCGCGCGAACCTCGTCGAGCGCGGCCGGCTTGCCCGCCGTCATGATCGCCAGCGTGCCTTTCTTCGCGCCCGCAGCGCCGCCGCTTACCGGCGCGTCGACGGTTTCGATGCCCTTCGCGAGCAGAGCGTCGGCCACTTCCCTTTCGATGCGCGAACCGACCGTCGACAGATCGACGAGAATCTTCACCGCGCTACCTTCGATCAGGCCGCCGTCGCCGAGCGCCACCGCCTTGAAAATCGCCGGCGTCGGCAAGCTCGTGAAAACGACGCGCGCGGTGTCGGCCACTTCGCGCACCGACTTCGCCGCGCGCGCGCCGATCGCCGCGAGTTCCGCGACCGCCTGTTCATCGCGATCGCACACGACGAGCGTATGCCCCGCTTCGATCAAACGGCGCGCCATCGGCCGCCCCATCACACCTACGCCGATAAAACCGATCTGCTTGCTGCTTTGTTCGCTGCCTGACATGACTATCCTCATCCGTTGAAAATCGATCGATCGCGCTACTCAGTTCGCGCACGCTAGTTTCATCAGCACCGCCGCATCCGCTTCGCCGTCGAAACGCCACAGCGTATCGATCAGCGGTTGCGGTGCGACCCCCGAGCCGCCGTATGCGGCAAGTTCATGCAGCTTCGCCGCGAGTTCGACGTCGGCGAGTGGCGCGGCGAGACTGCCGCGCGCCGCCTGAATACGCCGCGATATCGTGTCGCCCGAGCGCAGCACGACAGCGACCTGAGCCGACTCGACCGGCCACGACGGATCGTCGATGAAACGCAAGCGCGCGCCGAATGCGCGCAGCGACGGATCGCCCACTGCGCTATCGCTGAACTGCGCGAGGCCGGCCTTGCCCGTCGCGAGCGCGACGGCCACCGCGTGCTGCGCGCTGACCTGCGATTCGCGACCGCTGCGCACAGAGGGCCGGTCGGTACGTTCGCGCAGCAGCGGATGGCCAGTCAGCTCGACCCGTTCGACATCGTCAAGGCTCCAATGCGCATCGCGACGCAGATCGAGACACGCGTCGATCACCGGGTTCAACACCACGCCGCACGGATACGGCTTGTAGGTATTCGACAGCAGCGACCATTCGAGCCCGAGACCGTCGGTCAGTGCCTCGATCTTCGGCTGCGCGGCCGTGACGCGCAGAAAACCGCGCGTGCCTTCGAGCGGCGCATCGGGACCGGAAAAATCGTCGGCGGCGAGCAGCGCCGACAGCAGGCCGTTACGTGCCGCATTGCCTACGCTGATGCTCTTCGACATCGTGCCCAGCGTTTCGACGAGACCGCCCGCCTGCGCGGATGCATTGCCGAGCGCCCACGCGATCTGCCGCGCGTTCAGGCCCAGTACCTTGGCCACGGCGGCGGCCGCGCCGAACACGCCGCACGTCGACGTGATGTGCCAGCCGCGTTGATAGTGCTCCGGCGAAACCGCGTTACCGATGCGGCACTCCACCTCGACGCCGAGCACGAACGCGAGCAGCAGTGCTTCGCCCGTCATCGGCCGTGTTTGAGCGAGCGCTAACAGCGCAGCGGCGACCGGCGCGCTCGGATGAATGATGGTCGGGATATGCGTGTCGTCGAAATCGAACACGTTTGCGCTCATCGCGTTGAGCGCGGCGGCGTTCAGCATGTCGAAGCGTTCGCACCGGCCGATCATGCCCGCACTGCGATCCGCGCCGAAGCGCTGGTAGACGCGCACCGCCTTGTCGAGCGTCGGATCGGTGCAGCCCGCCAGCGCGACCGCCATATAGTTGACGAGCGCGCGCTTCGCTTCGTGCCGCACTGCGGCGGGCACGTCGCGCCAGGTCGCCGCAGCAACCCATTGCGCGATGCGTTGCGTCGCATGGCCGGCGTGGCGGTTGGTGCCGCTCTGGCTGGAACTGCTCTCTGACTGTGCTGCCATGGGCGGATTTGTCCTCTACAGTGTGGCGCTTTCGCCGGATCTTTCGCGGAGCATGCGGATGAGCCCGCACAATGCGATCCGGTCTGCTCTGATGGATAACACCGCTGTCCTCTACGGCCTCGTAGCCGATGCCGCACGATCGTCGTTCGGCTGGCCGCCTGCTGCAAACGTATTGCCGACTTCGGCCGCGATCGATTCGAGCGAACGCCGCCGCGTTTCCGTGCCGAGTACGCCGACGATCGCGGCCTGCACGAGCAGCGTGCCGACGATCAGCGCCAACACGCCGGCGATGCCGAAGTCCGTGAACGCCGACGCGACTACATACGGCACCACGATGCTCACCGCGCGGCCCACCGTATTCGACACGCCCGAGCCACGCAAACGCAGCTCGGTCGGGAACAGTTCCGGCACATACGTTGCGACGCTGAACGACGACAGCACGTAGATGCAGCAGGTGATCGCGAAACCGAGCGCGGCGATCGCCACTTCCGACTGCGCGAACGGATAAGCGGCGCCAAACCCCGCGCAGATCAGCGAAAACAGCACGATGCCCCACTTGCGGCCGACACGCTCCGCCAGTGCAAAGGCGATCAGCGAACCCACCGGGCCGCCCGCGAACATCACCGCCGTCAGTCCCAGCGAATTCGAGACGCTATGGCCTTGCTTGACAAGAAAAGTCGGAATCCAGCTGACGAACGCGTAGTTGACGACGAACAGCGCGACTAGCACCGTGATGCCGGTAATCGTGCGCGTGAGCAGTCGGCGCGCGAACAGATCGCCGAGACGTCCGTTGTCCCGCGTGTCGGAATGGCGCAGCTGCTGAGCCGCAGCCGCGATCGCCGCGGTTGAATCGACGCCGCATGCGGTCTCGATGTTCGACACGATCCGGTCCGCCTCGGCGACGCGATTGCGCGATGCGAGCCAGCGCGGCGACTCCGGCATCGACTTGCGCAGGAACCACACGACGAGCGCGCCGCAGCCCGCGATCGCGAACATCCAGCGCCAGCCGTAGTGCGGCACGATCAGCCAGCCGAGGAAGGTTGACAGGAACAGCGACGTATTGATGATGAGATTGAGGATCGTGCCGAACCGGCCGCGCCACGCAGCCGGAATGAATTCACTCAGCGTGCCGTAGCCAACGACGATCTCCGCCCCCATGCCGATGCCCATCACGAGGCGGAAGAAAATCAGCCAGTACATCGAAGGCGCAAGCGCCGCGGCAATCGATGCGAAGCCGTAGATGCCGAGATTGAACTGATAGCAGAAACGCCGCCCGAAGCGGTCGCCGAGCAGACCGGACAGCCATGCGCCCGCCATCATGCCGAGGAACGTGACGGACACGAACATCGCGTTGAGCTTCAGCGTGGATTCGCCGCTGTGGATCATTGCGGCAAGCACCGTGCCGGCGATGTAGATGTCGAACGAGTCGAAATACATACCCGCCGCGATCAAGCCAAGCAGCCGCCAGTGATAACCGGACAGCGGCACGCTGTCCAGTCGGTATCCAATACTCGCTTCGTTCTGCATAGGTACTGTCTCCGTCAAAGGCACTTTTCTTGTTGTCGGGTTGCGGCTTCACGCTGCGTCGCTCATCGAATGTGAGCGTTACCATAAAGATCGATTATATTCGCGTAATACAATCGGTCAAGAAGACATTTACCCTGGCAAGATTTTTTCTGCCGATGCACGGAGAAAACACGTACGTATGTTGCAATGCGATTGGAGCGCATACCGGTACAGTACGGCGTGCGTGGCGCCCGCCAGCCGGTATCAGACGCGGCCGTCCACCCCCGCCGTATTCCACTGTCCCGCGCCACCGCTTGGCCTCACGGTGCTCACGATCGCCGAGCCGCCGTCCACCGACAGCACGTCGCCGTTGATATAACTGGACTCGTCGCTGAGCAGGAATGCGACCGCATTGGCGACTTCGTCCGGCGTGCCGACTCGCCGCATCGGCACAGTCGTGCCGCGCTGCACCACATCGCCGCCGGCGCCGGAGCCAGCGGCATTGGCAGCGAACAGCGCGGTCGGCACCAGTCCCGGCGCAACCGCGTTGACGCGAATACCACGCGGCCCCCCGTACATCGCCCCTCCATGCACGATCCCGAGCACACCGTGCTTCGAGGTCTGGTACGGCAACAGGTCGTGACTGCCGAGCAACGCGCCGATCGATGCGGTAATCACGATCGAGCCCGTACCCTGCTGCACCGCGTATTGACGAAAGGCCGCGCGCGCGCCGAGAAACGGGCCGCGCAGATTCACGCGCATGACCGCATCGAATTCGTCGACGCCGATGTCCGGAAAGAGCGCCAGCGTTCCGACGATGCCCGCGTTCAGGTGATGCAGATCGACGCGTCCGAATCTATCGAGCGTCTCGCGCATATAGCGCTCGACATCTTCTTCGCGTGACACGTCTGCCTGAACAGCCAGTGCGTTGCCGGGTTCCGGCAATGAAGCCGCGACCTCCTGCGCCAGTGCGCGCTCGACATCGACCACGACGACGCGTGCGCCGTCCTCGGCGAGCCGCCGTGCGGTTGCCGCGCCGATGCCGCTGCCGGCCCCCGTTACGATGACGACTTTTCCTTGAAGCGATGCAAAGCTCACGCTGTTATTCCTCCATGCAAAAGAAGCGTCCGGCGCAACCGACGCGCCGGGCGCAGAACCTGGCGCCCGTCAGAAGTGATGCCGGATGCCGGCACGCACGACCACCTGTGAATTCGACGCCGATGAGCCGCCGCCATTCGACGCATCGCCCACAGAAGCGGTTGCGTCGACCACGTTGCCGAACGCGTCGAGCGTGCGGCCCGACGCATGCTGATAGCCGCCGACGAGGAACAGGATGGTCCATTTCGACAGATTCTTAAACGCAGCGACGCTGATCTGGTTGTACTGCGGAGGCGATGACGAACTGTCCACCGAACTGCCGCGCGAATACGCGTACGCCGTGGCAAGCGCGAGCGTCGAGGTGACTTGCCACGACGCAACGGCGCCGCCCGTGTTGAATTTCTGATTGCGATGGAACAGCGAGAACGGCCCCGGCCTGTACTGCACGTTGCTGTAGTTCAAGCCGAGCGTGACCGGGCCGATCACGTAATTCCACGCGGTGCCGATGATCTGCAAGGTTTCCGCCGACGCGAAACCCGCGTTGATCGACGAATTGAAAATGCTGTCCGACGAGCCGACCCACGTGCCGTTCGTCACGTCGTCGGGACCCGTCTTGCTATTGTCCGCACGGTAGTACGCGACGCTGCCCGCGAGCGGACCGCGAGCATAAGCCGCCCCGATACCGTAGGTGCTTTTGTCGTGCATCGATCCCGGCTGTCCGCCGAAACCGTACAACGCCTCGATGGTAAAGCCGCCCATCACGGGGCTCGTGTATTTGACCGAGTTGCTGATGCGCAGGCTATTGTCGAAATCGTCGAGGTCGCCCGGATGCGCTGCAATACCGTTCAGAAAGCGCGTCGGCCCGAGCGGCTCGACGAGGTCGACCAGCGGATCGTACTGACGCCCAAAGGTCAACGTGCCATAGCGCGTATTGCCCAGACCGACGAACGCCTGACGATTGAACATCGTACCGGCCGACGCGAACGCGCCGGTGCCGATATTGAAACCGTTCTCCAACGTAAATACCGCACGATAGCCGCCGCCCAGATCCTCGACGCCCTTCAGACCCCAGCGATCCGCAAAGGTCGAACCGCTGACGAAGCCGAGCTTCGAATGGTTCACCAGCATCGCGGGCCGACCCGCCGCGCCCGGTGTCACGGTAACCGCCTGGTTGTTCGAATACCCGATGCCGGCATCGAGAATACCGTACAGCGTCACGCTGCTTTGCGCGCAGGCCGCGCCGGCGCCCGTGCCGAGCACGAGCGAAGCCAGAATCAGTTTCTTCTTCATCGTTGTTCTCCTGACCGGGAGGTGCAAGTCCACCCCGGTGTCTCCATTGAATGTGATTTTGAGATTTTTATATGTGATCCTAAACACTCAACTGGCGATGCAACCTGATGCCACCCGGCATCGCGCGCATCGCAAGCCGATGTGTTTGCGGGCGGACCGTGGCCTGCCCCTTACCGCTGCTACCTGCCCTTTTCCGAACCGCGATCGCATGAACCGCGGCGCGATAACCGCCTGCTACAACTCGACGTAGACGGTGCCGTCTTCGATCCTGATCGGATACGCGCGCACGTCTTCACGCGCGGGAGGACCGATCACCTTGCCGGTGCGGATCGAGAAGCACGACTGGTGCATCGGGCATTCGATCACGTCGCCGTCGACAAAACCATCCGACAGCCGCACCTCGGGCTCGTGCGTGCAGCGGTCGCTGATCGCATAGACTTCGCGGCCCAGCCGGTACAGCGCGATTGGCGTATCGCCGATCAGCAGCGGGCACGGCGTGCCCTCCGCCACGGCGTCGGCCTGGATTGCGGGGTGCCATTCGCTCATCGTGTCTGTCTCCCAGTCGGGCAGCTCAGAGGCCCATTTTTTCGCGGTAGTAGTGATAGAAGCTGCGGATCAGCGTCTCCGTCAGCATGGTTTCCTGCGGCGCGTAATCGCGCCCGCCCATCTCGACGGCCTGCACCGAATCCGGCGCGCTTTGCGCAACTGGCTGCATCAGCGCGAGCACTTCGCTGTCGTCGACCGCGACATAGCCGGCCGGCCCCATCAGATTCGCCTGCTTGATGCGGCGGCTCTGCATCGTCTCGTCGTCGTCCTCGAAGCCGTAGTGCGTCCACGACAGCTCCGTCTGCGATTCCGACTTCGGAATCACATGGCGGATCGCCAGCGAATTTCCATGCTGCTGAAAGAACACCGACGGCAATACCGAGAAATTGATCATCGAACTGTCGCCGAATTCGTCAACGGGCCGCACCATGTCCATGTCCTGCAGCGAGAAATCGCTTTTCAGCGACGCAAGCTGCTGCGTGACTTCGTTCTTCTCGCTCGCGGTAGCGGCCGAATAGGTCGACGCCATGATCGCGTGGCGGCCGCCGAGCGTCGGCACCGCCTTGAACGCGGTATCCGCACGCAGCAGGCCGAAGGTCAGGAAAAAGCTGTGCAGCAGCGTCGCGTGATACGGATCGCGACTGTTCTCGACATACAGTTTCCAGTTGCATGGCAATAGCTGGCGGTTGTAGCCGAGCAGTTTGAGACGGCCGTTGCCGGTTGCGCGATCGATCAGCGCGGCGATTTCGTCACCCAGATAGGCCTCGAGATCCGGTGCCGATTCGTCGAAGGTCGCCCACACGAGACCTTTGCGTTCCTCTACGCGCAGCTTGCGCAGGCCGTGCTCGCCCTTGGCGAAATCCCGCGGCATGCCGCCCTTGCCCATTGCGCCGCGTAAAAACGGCAGGCCGAGCAGGTTGCCCTTCAGATCGTAGCTCCAGTGGTGATAGGGACAAGTGAAGTCCTTCACGACACCATTGTTTTTCCAGCACAGCATCGATCCGCGATGCGCGCAGCGGTTCTCGACCACATTGATGGTGCCGTCTTCATCGCGCACCATCAGTACCGGGCGCGTGCCGATCCAACTGCGTTTGAACGCGCCCGGCTCGGCGATTTCACAGGCGAGACCAACGAAATTCCAGGTGGAGCCTTCGTAGAAGACTTCCATTTCGCGCTTGAACAGATCCGGATCGGAATAGATCCAGGCAGGAATGCGCGCGTCGCGCTGTTCTGGCCAGCGGCGCAACTGCGCGGTGGAAACCGTGCTCGTATTCATTCGGCGTGCCTCGTTAGACGGGATAAATCAACGACGTGCGGATGCGGTAATTGTCGAACACGCAGATCCGCTGACGGAATTTCAGCGCGCCGCCCTCGCGCACGACGCGGTCGATATAGCGGCCAACCAGCAGCAGATGCGCTTCGCGGTCCGACATGCTTTCGAAAATCGCGAAGTTCGCCTGCGACGACCAGCCCTGCGCGTCGATCTCGTTGACCTGCACGCCGCTCACCATATGGCGCAGCACGCGAGGCTCGAACACGGCCGTCTCGCGGATGCCGGCAATGCGGTCGCGGATCATGCCGATGCCCTCGCACTGCATCGTCGACAGCGGCAGTTGCGCGGTATGGTTCTCGAGCGACACCACCCGATACAGGCAATCGTCGGTGAAAAATGTCGACCAGCGATCGAGGTCGAATTCGTCGAGCGCGAATGCATAGTCGTCGTAGAAATCGCGCAGTTCGGCGCGTATCTGCGCACGGCCGGCAGCGTCGAGGTCCTGCATGCTCCCAGGTTGCTGAGTCATCGTTGCGGCTCTCCTTCAGTGGTCCTGATATCTACTGCGTCGCGCCACGCGGCGTTCAGCCGCGCAGCGAGCGGATCTGCGCGTGATACGGCTCCGGATCGATCACGACGTCGACCACGCTCGGACCGTCGGCCGCGAGCGCCGCACTCAGCGCATCGGCCAGTTGCGCCGGATCCTCGACGCGCCAGCCCCTGGCGCCGAAACCACGCGCGACCTGCGCGAAGTCGGTGTGCGAATAATCGACCCCGGCATGCGGCAGATCGCGGCGACGCTGCTTGACGCCGATCAGCGTCATGCTCGAGTCGTTGAAAACCACTACCGTCAGCTTGCAGCCTGCCTGCACGGCGGTGGCGAATTCGGCCGCGCACATCATCAGCCCGCCGTCGCCGGTGAAGGCGACCACTGGCCGGTTCGGCTCGGCGAGCGCCGCGCCGATCGCGGCCGGCAACGCGAAGGCCATCGTCGCGAGACCGCGCGAGATCAGCACGTCGCGCGGCGCGTTCGCCTGGAAGTGCGCCATCACGGGTAGCATGTGCGCGCCTGCATCGACAGTGATACGTGCGTTCGCCGGCAGCGCCGCGCAGGCGGCCTCGGTTAGCGACTGCGGCGTAATCGGGCCGCCGCCGTGCGTCAGCGCGCGCGCACGCATGCCTTCCTTCAGCGTGCCGAGCTGCGTGCTGTGCCAGTCGCTGCGTGCAAGACCGACCTCGAGCTGCGCGGCGGCAACGGCCAGATCGCCGATCACGGATGCGACCGGGTTAAAGTAGTGACGCGGGAATGAATGCAGCGCGATATCGAGCACCGGTGTCGTATAGCGCCACGGCTGCGGCGCGAATTCGACCGGGTCCGTGCCGAACAGCACGAACAGATCCGCACTGCGCAGCGTCTCGTCTTCCGCGGCACCACCGATGTACGAGCCGAGCATGAGCGGATCGGCGTCGGGCAATACGCCCTTCGCCTTGTACGTCGCCAACACCGGGCATTGCAGCTTTGCGGCGAGCCGGCGCAAGGCTTCGCTGGCACGCGCCTCGGCCGCCTGCAAACCAGCGATGATCACAGGCCGCCTCGCCGCTGCCAGCACCTTGCGCGCATGCTCGAAGACGGCGGGCCCGGGAGCGGCGGGCACCGGCCTCGCGACCTGCACGGGCACCGCATCGGCCGGCACCGTACCGCGCATGCCCGCGCCGGTGACTTCCAGATAGACCGGTCCGTACGGTGCGCTCAACGCGGTGTCGAGCAACGCGCCGACGGCCGGCAGCGCAACCGGCGTGTCGAGCCGCGCGGCGCCCTTGATCAGCGGCTCCAGCACGCGCGTCTGATCGAAACGCTGATGGCTGATAAAAGCCTGCTCGTGCTCGTAACCGTCGCCTATCAGCACGATCGGCGCGCGGTCCAGCGCTGCATACGCGACACCGTTCACGCCGTTCGCGAGACCGGGGCCGCGCGTCGTCAGCACGACGCCGAGACTGCCGGTCAGTTCGGCCGTGACTGCCGCCATCATCGCAGCCGAGTTTTCCGTGCGCGTCACGACGAATTCGATCCCTGCCTCGTTTGCCGCCTCGATCACATCGAGACTGCAATCGCCGCCCGGCACGCCGAAAATCCGCGTCACGCCGCGAGCCGCCAGTTGTTCGATCAATACCTGCGCACCGGTCCGACTAGACATTCACGTTCTCCCAAATGGAGCGTTGCCGCTCTCGTTGTCGTCCTTCACTCACCGCGCCCGGGCCGCGGGCGTCTGAGTCCGGGCGATCCGCCTGAATACGGAAAAAACTTCGTGTTAGCGCCATCCATCCAAACCCAACCCAGCGCGTAACATTTCACGATCAAACCGGCGACTGCGCGCCGTGCCCGTGCGCCCATGCGCTAGACGCCGAGCAACGCGCCAAGGCGCGCCATCTTCGACGGCAGCTCGGGCGCCGCGAAATGTTCGGCGACCTCGCCGTGCTCCATCACATAGAAACGGTCCGCGAGCGGCGCGGCGAAGCGGAAATTCTGCTCGACCATCAGGATCGTGTAGCCGCGCTCCTTGAGCATGCGGATCATCCGGCCGAGCGCCTGCACGATCACCGGCGCGAGCCCCTCCGAAATCTCGTCGAGCAACAGAATCCGCGCACCGGCTCTCAGGATGCGCGCGAGCGCGAGCATTTGCTGCTCACCGCCCGACAGCCGCGTACCCTGGCTCGTGCGGCGCTCGTGCAGATTCGGAAACACCTCGTAGATCTCCTGCATCGACATCCCTTCGCCATGCTTCGACAACGCGGGCGGCAACAGCAGGTTTTCCTCAACGTTCAGCGACGCGAAAATGCCACGCTCTTCCGGGCAATACCCGACGCCCATATGCGCGATACGATGCGTGGGCCGGCCGATCGCCTCGACCCCGCCGATCCGGATCGACCCCTTACGGGCACCTGTCAGGCCGAACACCGCGCGCAGCAGCGTCGTACGGCCGGAACCGTTGCGACCGAGCAAGCTGACCACTTCGCCGTGTCCGACCGTCAGGTCGACGCCATGCAGCACGTGCGACTCCCCATACCAGGCATGCAGGCTGCTGACTTGCAATGCGGCCTCGCTCATGCAACCTCCCTGCGCTGCGGTTCCTGCGGCGCGCCGATATACGCTTCGACAACCAGTGGATCGGTCGACACGGTCTGGTAATCGCCCTCGGCGAGAATCGCGCCGCGCTGCAGCACCGTAATGCGGTCGCTGATACCCGCGACCATTGCCATGTTGTGTTCGACCATCAACACCGTGCGTCCCGCCGACACTTTCCTGATCAGTTCGGTCACGCGTTCGACGTCTTCGTGTCCCATGCCGGAGGTCGGCTCGTCGAGCAGCATCAGTTCCGGGTCCATCGCAAGCGTGGTCGCGATTTCGAGTGCGCGTTTGCGGCCGTACGGCAGATCCGTGACGACGCGATCCGCGAAGCTGCCGAGATCGACTTCCTCCAGCAACTGCATGGCGCGCTCATTAAGCACGTTCAGCGCCCGTTCGCTACGCCAGAACTGGTACGACGTGCCCGTCGCGCGCTGCAAGCCGACACGCACGTTCTGCAACACCGTCATATGCGGAAACACCGCGGAAATCTGGAACGAACGCACAATGCCGCGTCGCGCGACCTGCGACGGCCGTTGCGAGGTAATGTCGATTCCGTTGAACAGGATGCGGCCGGAAGTGGGCGCCAGCGTCTTCGTCAGCAGGTTGAAGCAGGTCGTCTTGCCCGCGCCGTTCGGCCCGAGCAGCGCATGGATATGCCCGCGCCGCACTTTCAGGTTCACGCGATTGACCGCGGTGAAGCCCTTGAAGTCCTTGCTCAGATCGCGCGTTTCGAGAATCCGGTCATCCATGTTGACGCGCTCCCTGCCCACCCGCCTTGCGCGACAACGCCAGCATCGAACCGACGATGCCACGCCTGAACGTCAGCACGCACACCACGAAGATCAGCCCCGTCACCATCGTCACCGAGACGCCGATCTGCCTGAACCAGTCGACATGCGTGGTCTCCGCGAGCAGATTGCCGAAGTCGCCGAGCTTGCTCTCGAGTGCGACGATGACCAACGCGCCGATCACCGGACCGAAATAGGTGCCCATACCGCCGATCAGCACCATCAGGATGACGAGGCCGGACATCGCCCAGTGCGCATCGGTGAGCGTCTGCGTGCCGACCGAGACTGCCTTCGTCGCTCCCGCGAGCCCGGCGAGCGAGGTCGACAGCACGAACGCAAGCAGCTTGTGACGCGTAACGTCATACCCGAGCGACACGGCCCTCGCTTCGTTTTCGCGGATCGCGAGCAGTACCTGGCCGAACGGTGAATGCACGACCCGCAGCATGAGCGCGTAGCCGAGGGAGGTGATTGCAAGCACGACGTAATAGAACGTCATATCGTCGGTCAGATCGAGACCCGCGAGCGTGCCGCGCGGAATCCCCTGCAAGCCGTCCTCGCCGCCGGTAAACGGTGCCTGCAGGAATACGAAGTAAATCATCTGCGCGAGCGCGAGAGTAATCATCGAGAAATAGATACCGTTGCGACGTGCGGCCAGCAGACCGAAGCCCAGCCCCATCAATGCGCCCGTCACGATGCCGGCGACGATGCCGAGCGCAAACGGCCAGTGCAGCGTCGCGAGCACATAGCCGGCGATATAACCCGCGCCACCGAAGAACGCGGCATGCCCGAACGACACCAGCCCGGCGAAGCCGATCAGAAGATTGAACGAACACGCGAACAGTGCGAAGCACAGCACGTTCATCAGAAACAGCGGATAAACGAAATGCGGAGCCAGCAGGAATACGACGACTGCGAAGCCATAAGCGACTTTTCTGTCGATCATCGCGCGAATCTCCCGTGAAGCACATAACAGTCGGATGCATGCATGTTCAACGCTCCTTGCCGAACAGGCCCGCTGGGCGCAGCACCAGTACGATCGCCATAATGACGAATACGACCGTAGCCGACGCCTGCGGATAGAACAGGCTGACCAGCGCTTCCGCCACCCCGAGCACGAGCCCCGTGACGATCGCGCCGACGATCGAACTCAACCCGCCGATCACCACCACCGCGAACACCACGACGATCAGGTTCGAACCCATCTGTGGCGACACCTGCACCGTGGGTGCGGCCAGCACGCCGGCCAGTCCGGCGAGGCCCACGCCGAAAGCGTAGGTCAGCGTGATCAGGCGCGGCACGTTGATGCCGAAAGCCTCGACGAGGCGCGGGTTCTCGGTGCCCGCCCGTAGATACGAGCCCAGACGTGTGCGCTCGATCGCATACCAGGTCGCGAAACATACGACGAGGCTTACCGCGACGACCCACGCCTGATACACCGGCAGCACCATGAAGCCGAGATCGGCGGCACCGTTCAGCGCGTCGGGCGCCGAATACGACACGCCCGAGGCGCCATAGAACGACTGCAGCAGGCCTTCGAGAAAGCTCGCGAGGCCGATCATCAGCAGCAGCCCGTACAGGTGATCCAGCTTGTAGAGCCAGCGCAGCATCGTCTTCTCGATCACGACGCCGATCAACCCGACGATCAGCGGTGCAAGAATCAGCATTACCCAGTAGCTGAGGCCGAGATAGTCGAGCCCCATCCACGTCGCGAACGCGCCGAGCATGTACAGCGCGCCGTGCGACAGGTTGATTACATTGAGCAAACCGAAAATGATCGCGAGACCGAGCGACAACATCGCGTAAAACGAGCCGTTGACGAGACCGATCACCAGTTGGGACAGGACAGCCTGTACCGGATAGCCGAAAATTTCCATATCTGATTCCGCAAGCCCGCCGCGTCACTTCCACAACTTGCATTGCGATTCGGCTTTCGTGTTGAATGCCTGATCGCCTGGAATCGTGCGAATCGTCTTGTAGTAATCCCACGGATATTTCGACTCGGCCGGCGTCTTCACCTGGCGTAGATACATGTCGTGCACCATGCGTCCGTCGGGACGGATCGTGCCATGCTTCGTGAACAGGTCGTCGATCGGATGCGTCTTCATGTAGGCCATCACCTTGTCGCCGTCATCGCTATTGAGCGCCTTGACCGCTTTCAGATAAGTGAGCGTGGCCGAGTAGTCGGCCGCCTGCATCGCGGTCGGCATGCGATGCACGATCGCGAAGAAGCGTTTGGACCACGCACGCGATTCGTCATCCTGATCCCAGTACCAGCTGTCCGTGAGATACATGCCCTGGGTCAGATTGAGGCCGAGAGAATTTATCTCGGTGATGTGTGTAAGAATCGCGGCGAGGTGCATCGTCTTGTTGACGCCGAACTGGTTCGCCGTTTTCACCGCATTGATCAGATCGCCGCCGCTGGTGGCCAAGCCGAGAATCTGCGCTTTCGACGCCTGTGCCTGCAACACCAGCGAGGAGAAGTTGGGCGACGCACCCACCGGGTGCCTGACCGAACCCAATACCTTGCCGCCCTTCGCCTGCACGACCTTCGCCGTTTCGTCCTGCAGCGATGTACCGAACGCGTAGTCCGCGGTGATGAAGAACCAGGTCTTGCCGCCCTGATCGACGATCGCGCCCCCCGTGCCGCGCGACACCGAGATCGTGTCGTATGCGTAGGCGACCGTGTACGGCGTGCAGTCTTCGTTGGTGAGCCGCGCGGTTGCCGCGGTGACCGCCATGAACGGCTTTTTCTTCTCGGCCGACAGTTTCGCCAGCGCGAGGCCGACACTCGAGTTAGCGCCGCCGATCATCATGTCGAGGCCGTCCTGATCGAACCACTCGTGCGCCTTGTTGTTCGCGACGTCCACCTTGTTCAGATGATCCGCATACAGCAGCTCGATCTTCTTGCCGTTGACCGTGCCGCCGAAATCGGCAATTGCCATCCTGATCGCTTCCACGCCGCCCTGCCCGTCGTTGTCGGCGTAGGTTCCCGAAATATCGGTGAGAAAGCCTATTTTCACGGCGTCGCCTGAAATCTGCGCCGATGCCTGGATTGACCAGCCGGCGGAAAGTACCGTGATGGCCGCACAGCAGAATGCCCCGAATCTCATGCGTCGTGTCTCCCTGGTATTGGACCCTTTCGACTTCACCGTATCGATTTCGTGTGGTGCTATGATAGCGCTAACCTAAATGCATGGAATGAGTAGATACCCGACATTCGCGAAAACGGATTGCATGCAATCCTTGCGCTCCTGTCCCGTCCTTTTCATTTGCGTGAATCCATGAACCAACAGTTCGACATTCTGATAATCGGTGGCGGTCAGGCAGGACGATGCGCCGCGCAAGCCGCACGCGCGGTACGGCCGGACGCGCGCATCGCGATTCTCGGCGATGAGATGCATTTGCCCTACGATCGCCCGCCGCTCTCGAAAGACGTCTTGCATGATCTGGCCAATAGCGCCGCGTGCGAAAAGCTCAGCGCCGCACAGTTCACCGACGAACGTATCGAGGTGCGGCCAGGCGAGCGCGCGACAGCGGTCGACAAAACGGCCCGCGTGGTCGATACCGCCGCGGGTCATCGCTATCGCTACGGGCAACTGATTCTCGCCACCGGCTCGCGCGTGCGACGTCTGCCGCTGCCGCGCGAACTGGACGACGATGTTTTCTATCTGCGCACGCGCGACGACGCGCATCGTTTGCAGCCGCGCCTGCGGGCCGGCGCGAATGTGGCCGTGATCGGCGGCGGCTTCATCGGCCTCGAGGTGGCCGCGGCAGCGCGGCACCACGGCTGCACCGTCACCGTGATCGATCTGGCCGACCGGCTACTCGCACGTGTGTTTCCCGACGCCGCGAGCCGTCGCGTACTGGCCATGCATCGAGCGGCGGGCGTCGACGTGCGGCTCGGTGCACGGATCGCACGCATCGAACAGGGACCGCAAGTCGGCGTGCGCATCGCGCTGCAAGACACCGCGCATCCGGTTCATGCGGACCTGATCGTAATCGGCATCGGTGTCATACCGAACACCGAGCTGGCGCAGCAGGCGGGCCTCGCTGTCGACGACGGCATTCTCGTCGACGCATACGGACGTACCGACGACCCGTACATCTTCGCGGCGGGAGAGGTAACGCGCCATCCGGTCGAGGGCCGCAGCGGCCTGCACCGCATCGAGTCGTGGCAAGTCGCCGAACTGCAGGCGCGGGCGGCCGGCGCAACGGCGGCGGGTGAGCCGCGACGCTACGACGACGTACCGTGGTTCTGGTCCGATCAACTGGGCGTGAACATCCAGATGCTCGGCCACATTCCGGATGCGCCGGTGTGGGTCATGCGCGGTACGGCGGACGGTGCGCACAGCCTGTTCGCCTTCGATGCGGACGGCCGCGTAACGGGCGCCATCGCCTTCGATGCCGGCCGCGATATTTCCGCATTGCGCCGCGTGCTGGCGAAAAACGGACGACTCGACCCGATAGCGCTCGCCGACCCCAAAGTTAGCTGGCGCGAGCTGATGGGCTGAAGCCGGCTTTCCGGGCAGGAGACGGACCCGGCATTCGCCGCGGAATGTCTGCCGCCATGACTTCGGTGCCACGTCGTACGAAACGCGAAACCACTTCGCGGCTCAATGCCGTGCCGCTGCCCGTCACGACCTCGCGCGGGCCGATAAAGTCAGGATAGTTCATATCATCCGAGGTTATCGGTCATACCGCCTCACTGCTTGCCGCCTCGAATGGATAGCGCTACCATCGTAAGTCCTGGCAGCGCGGCCGGCCGTGCAATCGGTGTGCCGCGATCCCTTCAACCACGAGGAGACGTCACGATGGCCGTTGCCGGCAAGGCAGTGCTCGCGATCTGGAATACGATCGCGCCCGAACTTCACGAAAGTGAATACGACGCGTGGATCACGCGCGAACACTTGCGCGAGCGAGTCGATATTCCCGGCTTCGTGCGGGCACGGCGCTATACGTCGTTAGATACCGGGCACCCGGCCTATTTCGCCTGCTATGAGCTGGCCAATGACCAGGTGCTGACCGAAGCCCCCTATCAGGCGCGCGTCGCGTCACCAACGCCATGGACGCAGCAAATGAAGCCGCATCTGCGCACCTCGGCGCGCGGCACTTTCGGCGTGCTGGCTACGACGGGAGACGGCATCGGCGGCGCACTGGCAACACTGCGTCCGCGCATACCGAGGGAAATTGATGCGCGACAGGGCGTGTCGCTATGCGACACAATCATGCGCGAACCGCGCATGATGGGTGTGCATTGCGCGGTCGAACGTCATGCGGAGCCGGATCACGACGATACCGTCGGACATCTGCTGATGCTCGAAAGCGCGCGAGCAACCGCACTTGAAGCTTGTGTGGCGGCCGCGTGCCGCGCAATTGAAAGCGTGGCGAGCCGCGTGCGCGAACCACAGGTGGATCTGTTCGCGCTGAGTTGCGTGATCGGGTTGCGAAGCACGGCAAGCGCAGCATGCCCGCGCTTGCCATGACGGCCCGTTCGCAGCGCCACGGCTCAGATCGCGAGCCAGCCTCCCTCCACCGGTAGCATCGCGCCTGTCATCTGCGCCGCCGCATCGCCGCACAGGAACACGACGAGATCGGCGACATGCGCCGCTTCGACGAAGCGGCCGGTCGGCTGCTTGCCGGTCAGAAAACGCTCGACCGCCGTCTCGCGGTCGAGTCCCGTGTCTTCCATCAATGCCTGAATCCGGTTCTCGCTAGTCGGCGTATGCACCGCACCCGGGCAGATCGCGTTGCAGGTAATCCCCTGCCCCATCGTTTCGGCGGCGACCGCGCGCGTAAGGCCAAGCAGCGCGGACTTGGTCGTCACGTAATCGACGCGGTTGACCGTGCCGCGCATACCGTACACCGACGTCATATTAAAGATGCGGCCCCAGCCGCGTTCGCGCATCCCCGGCAAGGCGAGGCGAATCGAGTGAAAGGCCGCACTGAGGTTGACCGCCAGCGCCTGCTCCCATCTGTCGACCGGAAACGCATCGATCGGCGCGAAATGGCGTACTACCGCGTTATTGACCAGCACGTCGATCGAGCCGAGCCGCTCGATCACTTCGAACATCATCCGCTCGACGGCGCACGCATCGCCGAGATCCACCTGCAGGTAATCGGCGCGGCGGCCATGCTTTGCCTCGAAGGCCGCGCGTACCTCCTCGACGTGCGCGGGCGGCTCGACGCCATGCAGCACGACCTGACAGCCGGCTGTCGCTAGCGCATCGGCCATCGCAAAGCCCAAACCATGAGACGATCCCGTTACGAGTGCAGTTTTCCCCTTCATTCTGCGATTTTCCTTGTCGACTGGCGCGCCCGTCGCCGGGCTTCAGCGAAGTATAGACTACCCGCCGCGTTAAATGGTAGCGCTAACTTATATGAAAAGACAAAGTGCTGCAACATAGGGAGTTGCCCGGAGCATTGCCAGGCAGCAGGCCAGAAAAAACGCAAAATGGAATACGCGCGGCGCCACGCGAAACTCATACGTGGAACGCCGTGGCTGGAACCATCGAAAAAGTAAGCGGCATATCGCACGCTGAGGCTGACAAACCGGCGGCGGAACGGGGCCGCTTCGAACACATGACGGGCAGAATGCCTGCCGGGTCAGGTGCTTTCGCGCTGGATGATCTCGAAGCCGAGATCGAGCCGCGTCGGCACGGCTGGCTCGTTGCTGCGCAAGCGTTGCAGCAACGCTTCGGCACTGCGGCGGCCGATTTCGAGCCGTGGCAGATTCAGGCAGGTGAGACGCGGCACCGTATGGCGCAGGATGTCGAGGTCGTCGAAGCCGGCAATCGCGATGCGCTCCGGCACTTTCCAGTTGCGCCGCTGCGCTTCGAATAGCGCACCGATAGCCAGCACATCGCCGGCAAAGAAGATCGCGTCGACGTCCTGCACGCGCTGCATCATGTCCACGAGCGCGTGCGCGCCCGAGGTCAGGCCGCCCTCCACTTCACGCACCAGCGCCGGATTGCGCTCACGGCCGAGCGCGGCGAGCGCCGCGTGATAGCCCTTCAGACGCTCGCGAGCGCGCATGTTGTTACGGGTAGTCAGGCAGACGAAACCGATCGACCGGTAGCCGCGGCCGGCCAGATACAGCGTCATCTCCCTGGCGGCGGCGTAGTTCGAGTAGCTGATCGCCATGTCGAGCGGCGTGCGCGCGAGGTCGCCCGTCTCGACGATCGGGATGCCGGCCGCGCGGATCACCTGCGCGGCGCGCGGCGTATGGACCGTATTGTGCAGTACCAGTCCGCACACGCGCTGTGCAATAAACGCATCGATCAGCGCCTCTTCCTCTTCGAGCGAATAGCCGCTGTCGGCCAACAGCAACTGCATGCCGGCGGCACGCAGTACGTCCGCGCAGCCCTTGATGCTGTGCGAATACAGCGAATTCTGAATACTCGGCACGATCTGGCCGACCACATTCGAGCGCGCCGACGCGAGATTCGATGCGATGTGATTCGGCACGTAGCCGATGCGGCGCACCGTATCGAGCACGAGCTTACGGGTTTCCTCGGAGAGCCGCTCGGGTTCATTGAGCGCCCGCGATACAGTCATCAGTGACACGTTCGCCGCTTTCGCCACGTCGATCATGCGCACCGCCTGTCCGCCCGTGCGTGTCTTGCCCGTACCGACAGCTGGTTTCAGCGCGGCTTTCGCTCCGCTTTTCAACCCGGTCTTTCCGTCGTCGACGGCCGCCACACGCTTTTTCACTCGTCCATCCGGCTCTTCAGTTCGATGATGGATTGTAGCGCATGCGGCACGGCGCTCCACGCCGCCTTGAACGCCCCCGTCCTTGGGCCAGACGAGGCTCGCCCATGACAACGGACAACAGCGGCACGCCATTCGCGCCTGCGGCAACCCGCGTGACGACTCAACACAACGAGCCGCGAGAGAGTTATGATAGCGCTCTCATACATTGAGGACAGGAGACACCCGTCATGACAACCGCACTCGAAAATTACAAGATTTACGCGATCAAGTACGCGCATCACGACCGCCCCGCGCGAGACAACTTTCTCGGCGGCGATCCGCATGACGTGAACATGCCGCTCGACTATTTCGTGTGGGCCGTCGTCGGCGAGAGTCGCAGCTTTCTGGTCGATACGGGCTTCGATGCCGAAGTGGGCGCGAAGCGCCGCCGTATCATCACGCGTCCGGTCGAAGAGGGCCTCGCCGCGATCGGCATTCACTCCAGCGCGGTGGAGGACGTGATCGTCACGCACATGCACTACGACCACGCCGGCAACCGCTCGCTGTTTCCGAAAGCGCGCTATCACGTGCAGGATCGCGAGATGGCTTATTGCACCGGCCGCTGCATGTGCCATGGCGCGCTGAATCATCCGTTCGATCCCGAAGACGTGAAGTCGATGGTGGGCCGTATTTTCGACGGCCGCGTGGTGTTTCATGACGGGACGTCGCACATTACGCCGGGACTCAGCGTACACCGTGTCGGCGGCCATACGGACGGCCTGCAGGTCGTGCGGGTGCATACCGAGCGCGGCTGGGTCGTGCTCGCGTCGGATGCGTCGCACCTGTACGCGAACATGGAGCAGAACCGTCCGTTTCCGGCCGTCTACAACGTCGGCGACATGATCGAAGGCTACCGCCTCGTGCATGAACTGGCCGGCTCCGCACAACACGTGATACCCGGCCACGATCCCGCCGTGCTGACGCGCTATCCGGCGCACAGCAAGGAAACCGAGGACTGGATCGTGCGGCTCGACGCTGCGCCGCGCTAATGGATTGCATGGGGGATCGTAGATGAATCTGACCGTTACAGCAGCGCGCGAACTCGCACATGCATCGCTGATGCAACTCGGCTATAGCGACGCCGAAACGTGGATCATCGTGGCGCACCTGATGGATTGCGAATTGCGCGGACTCGGCTTCAGTGGACTCGCGCGTATTCTGAGCATTGCGGAACGTCTCGCGGACACGCCACGTTCGACGCACCCGATTGCCGTCGTCAAGGAGTCCGCGGTATCGGCGCGGCTCGACGGCGGCGATCAGCTCGGCTATCTGGTCGCAGAACGCGCCACGCGGCTGGCGATCGACAAAGCGTCGAGCGCAGGCATCGCGATCGTCGGCGCGAGCAACACCTGGTACACGGGCATGCTGTCCTACTACGCGGAAATGGCCGTTGCGCAGGATCTCATCGTCATGCTCGCGTCGAACGCCTCACCGTGGGTTGCCCCGCATGGCGGTACCGAGGGCCGCTTCGGCACCAATCCGATCTGCTTCGGCTTTCCGTCGAACCGCCAGCCGGTGATCTGGGATATCGGCACCTCATCGATCATCCATGCACAGGTGAAACTCGCGCAACGCATTGGTGAAGCATTGCCGGCCGGTGTCGCATTCGATGCGGCCGGCCGCGAAACGCGCGATCCTACCGCCGCGCTCGGCGGCGCGCTGGCGCCATGGGGCGGCCACAAAGGCAGCGGCCTCGCGATCGTCGTGCATCTGCTCGGCATGCTGGCCGGCTCGCCCATCATGCCAGGCGAATTGCGCGACTTCGGCTTTCTGGCGATCGCCGTGCGGCCCGATCTGCTCACCTCGCTCGATGACTACAAGGCCGCCGTCGACGGTTATGCGAATGCAATCCACTCCACCCGCCCGGTCGAAAACGGTGCGCCCGTACGCATGCCGTTCGAGCGATCGATGGCAGAGCGTGCGGCGCGCGTCGAGACCGACCGGCTCGAAATCCCCGATGAAGTGGTGCAGGCACTTCGCGCGATGTGTGGGCAGTAGATTTGCCGCCGGGTGAAATCGCCCGGCAATACAGGCTTCGCCCTACGGTCGAAGACTCATGAAAAACCGGACACCACAGCTCCAACGTGCCCGGGAAACTCAAGTGTTGCACGACGGCCCCACGACTACGGCTTCTCCTAAACCTCACCTCGCACCCACGCAGACGATTTCGCCCTGGCCACATAGGGATACAGCGCAAGAAAGCTCAAAGCGGAGCAAACCAGCGCGAACACCATGAACGCGAAGCCGCCCGCGAACGAATGCGTAATGCGCACGACAAAACCGACCACCAGCGGCGCGACGAAACCGCCCGCCTGACCGAAGGTATTCGCGATACCAACGAACGTGCCGCGGCCTTTCTGCGGACCGACATCGAGCAGCACGGCCGCCGTGGGCGGAAAATTGCCGTAGATGAAGAACGCCGCGACGCATAGATACGCAAGGCAGCCCGACAGGCTTTGTGCGTTGAACGTCATATACAGCGCGACGGCTGCCGCGAGATAGCCCGCCGCAATCAGTTGCGGACGATAGCGATGCAGCACCGTGCTGCTCAGCCACGCAGACAGGATCAGCCCGACGAGCCCCGCGAGATACGGAATCGACGCGCCGTAGCCGAGCGCGTGCAGATCCAGATGACGCTCGAGCGCCAGATAGCCGGGCATCCAGCCGAGAAACCCCCAATAGCCCATGTTGAACGTCATGTAGCCGAGCATCACGAGCCACGTGCCCGGACGGCGGAACAGCCCGGACCAGCCGGATGACAGATCTTTATCGATAGGTTCGGCATCGCGCACGATCTCGCCACGCGACGGTACACCGAAATACAGCACCACCGAGATCAGCAAACCCGGAATCGTGAACCAGAAGAACATCTGCCGCCATCCCGCTTCGAGCAGCAGCCATGCGGAAAGCGGCGCGACCGCCGCCGGTCCGATCGCGAGCGCGCTTTGCCACACGCCGTTGCCCGCGGCGCGTTCGCGCGATGCAAAGTTGTCGCCGACCAGCTTGTACAGCGACGCGTTCGCCGAACCTTCCGCGAGACCGAAACACAGCCGTACCGCGATCAGCGCGGTCAGCGTCTGCACGAACCCGGTGAGCCCTGTAAACAGCGACCATGCGATCGGCGCACACACCAGCAATCTTTTCGCACCATAGCGGTCCGCCAGCATGCCGCCGGGAATCTGCATCAGCGCGTAACCGAGCGTGAACGCGGCGAGCACCATGCCGAACGCGCCCGTATCGATCGATAGCGACCGCATCATCGTCGGCGCAGCGACCGAGATATTGATGCGATCGAGGTAGTTGACGAACTGCATAGCCCACAACAGCAAGACCAGCCGGTATCGGGATGCCATCGCTACTCTCCGGTCGCGCCCGGCCGCGCGCAGATCGGTGCGCCGGGCCACGACGTTACTTGCCTTCGAATGCCCGCCGCTCCATGCCGACATCGCGGCTGCGCCGTCGGCCAATCAGCCGGCGCAGCCAGAAGCCCAACTGCACGACGATCAGTAACGCGCACAACGATACGAACGCGCAGCTGATCGGCCGCTCGACGAAGATCGCCGGATCGCCTTGCGACAGCACCATCGCGCGACGGAAATTCTCTTCGACCATCGGACCAAGCACGTAACCGAGCAGGATCGGCGCAACCGGAAACTCGAGCAGCACGAACACCGCGCCCACCAGTCCGAAGACCAGTACTTCGAGCACTTCGAACAGGCTGTTGTTGGTCGAGTACACACCAACCGCGATGAAGAACAGCGCCGCGGGAAACAGCAGCCGGTACGGCACGCGCAGCATGCGTACCCACAGGCCGATCAGCGGCACGTTCAGCACGATCAGCAGGACGTTGCCGATCCAGAAACTCGCGATCAAGCCCCAGAACAGATCGGCATGCTGCACGATCAGTTGCGGGCCCGGCTGGATGCCCTGGATCAGCAGCGCGCCGAGGATGAGCGCCATCACCGCGTCGCCGGGAATGCCGAGCGACATCGTCGGAATGAAGTCGACCTGGGTCTTCGAATGCGACGCCGCCTCGGGACTCGCAACGCCTTCGATCGCCCCCTGCCCGAAGCGTCCTGGCTGACGCGCGATACGCTTTTCAAGCGCGTACGCGATGAACGTCGTGATCGTCGGCCCCGTACCGGGCATCGCGCCAAACAGCGTACCGATCAGCGTACCGCGCGCGATAGGCCCCGCCGCCTGCCTCAACTCCGCACCGCTCGGTCGCATGTCGCGCAGGCTCACCTTCATGCCGCTGCCGACCGCGTCCATGCAGTTGACATTGCGCAGAAATTCAGTAACGCCGAACAGGCCCAGCGCGAGCGCGACCAGTTGCACGCCGTCGGCCAGATCGATGAAACCAAACGTGAAGCGCATCGTGCCGGTATTGACGTCGGTGCCTACCATGCCGACGAGCAGGCCGACCAGCACCATCGCGATGCCCTTGAGCGGCGCACCGCGCGACATCGTGCCGCCGACGATCAGCCCGAGCAGCATGATCGAAAACAGTTCCGCAGGACCGAACTTGAAGGCGATACGCACCAGCGCCGGCGAAGCAAATACCATCACGACGATACCGAACGACGCCGCGACAAACGACGCGATCATCGTGATGCCGAGCGCCGCGCCACCGCGCCCTTGCCGCGTCATCGGATAGCCGTCCAGACAGGTGACCGCGTGCGGCGGATGACACGGCAGATTAAGCAGGATCGCGCCGATCGCGCCGCCGTACTGCGAGCCGTAGAAAATGCCCGCAAGCATCAGCACGGCCGGCACCGCGTGCATTGCATACGTCAGCGGCAACAGGATCGACATCGCCGAGAGCGCTCCCATGCCGGGCAGTACGCCGATCAGATTGCCTACCAGTACGCCGAAAAACACCCACATCAGGTTGTGCGGTTCGAGCGCGATGGCGAAGCCGTGCCACAGATCGAAGAGGGATTGAGCGAGCATCGGCCTAACCCCAGGTAAACAGCGGGAACTGCATGCGCAATGCCCACCAGAACACGACCGTCGCGACGACGCACAGCGCGAGCGCGAGCAGCAACGCATCGCGCAGGCGGTTGTCGGGGTCTCCCAGCGCCGCGATCAGACCGACGGCGAACGACGCCGGCAGCAGGCCGCCGTATCTGCCGAGCACGACGAACGCGATGATGCTCGCGATGATGCAAAGCCAGCCGCGCATGCGCAGACCCAGCGATACGTCGGATTTGCGCGGCATCTCGGTCGAGGCCTGACTTTCGACGGCGGTATCGGTGTGCTTGCGGCTCATCGCGATACCGATACCCACCAGCACGAGCAGTCCGCCGAGGGCGACCGGAAAGAAGCCGGCGCCCATCCGCGAGAACGAACCGACGCCGTAGCTTCTGCCCGTATAGGCCGCCGACAACCCGATGATCATCATCAGCGTGCCGGCGTAGTAATCCTGATTGCGACGGTTAAAGAGCCGCGCAATCCGGCTAGTACTTTGCATCTTATGTCTCCTACGTCTTTCGACTTCGCGTGGACTCTGCGGTCCATCACGTCATAGCGCGATTCATGCATCGCGCGCGTGACTACAGCGCATCGACCAGCGCGGGTACGGCTTCGAACAGATCCTCGTTGAGCCAATAATCGGCAACCGCGCAGATCGGCGCTTCGGGATCGCGATTGATCGCGAAGATGTATTTGCTGTCGCGCATGCCCGCGAGGTGCTGGATCGCGCCGGAAATGCCGACCGCAACGTAGACCTCCGGCGCGACGACTTTACCCGTTTGCCCGACCTGATAGTCGTTCGGCACAAAACCGAGATCGACCGCCGCGCGCGACGCGCCGATCGCCGCACCGAGCTTGTCGGCGAGCGGCGTGAGCACCTCGAAGTTCTTCGCGCTGCCCATCCCGCGCCCACCCGACACGACCACGCGCGCACTCGACAGATCGGGACGATCCGAGTGCGCGATGTCGATCGACACCACGCGCGACAGTTGCAGATCCGCGGTGGCGCTGCACGCTTCGACGGGCGCGTCGCCATCCAGCGGTGCGGCCGCGAACGCGGTGACGCGCACCGTCATCAGTTTGATGCGGTCGCTCGAACGAACCGTCGCGATCACGTTGCCGGCGTACGTCGGCCGCTTGAACGTGTCGGCGGAAAGTACCTGCATCACATCGGAAACTGGCTGTACGTCGGCGAGCGCGGCGAGGCGCGGCACCAGATTCTTTCCATAGCCGCTCGCGGCGGCCAGCACGTGCGTATAGCCGTCGATCATCGCGGCGAGCGCATGCCCGACGTTCTCCGCCGCGCTACCGCGATAGCAGGTCGCCTCGAGTGTCTTCACAACGCGCACGCCCGCGATACGCCGCGCGCTTTCGGCCAGCGCACCGACCGTCTCGCCCGCGACGATGACGTCGACCTCATTGCTCAGTTCGCGCGCGCAGGTCACCACGTTGCGTACGCTCTCGCTCATTTTTTCGCCGTCGTGATCGGCGATCACCAGTACTGCCATGTCAATCGGCTCCCAGAACGGAGTGGAGTTTGCTAGCCATCTCGGCTGCGCTGGCGACACGCACGCCCGGCGCGCGCATCGCGGGTTCCTCGACGCCAAGCTGCGTCAGGCGCGGCGTAAGATCGATGCCGAGCTCATCGGCTTTCTTCACCGCGAGCGGCAGGCGCTTGGCTTTCATCACGCTGGGCAAGGTCGCATAGCGCGGCTCGTTCAGCCGCAGATCGGTAGTCACGACGGCAGGCAGTGGCAATTCGAGCGTCTCGCTGCCGCTGTCGATCTCGCGCGTCAGCAGGAGATGCCCGTCGCGCAATTCCAGCTTCGAAATGAACGTCGCCTGCGGCCAGCCAAGCAACGCGGCAAGCATCTGGCCAGTCTGATTGCAATCGTCGTCGATCGCCTGTTTGCCTACGATAACCAGATCGGCCGCTTCAGCCTTGACGACTTCGCGCACCAGCTTGGCGACAGCGAGCGGCTCCAGCCCTGCCGCACTCTCGACAAGAATGCCTCGATCCGCGCCCATTGCCATCGCGGTGCGCAGTGTCTCCTGACACTGCGACGGCCCGACCGACACCGCCACGACCTCGCTCGCGACGCCCTGCTCCTTCAGCCGCACCGCCTCCTCGACGGCGATTTCGTCGAACGGATTCATCGTCATCTTCAGGTTGGCCAGATCGACCCCCGAACCGTCGCCGCGGATACGCACCTTGACGTTCGGATCGACGACGCGCTTCACGGTTACCAGAACCTTCATGCGTTATACCCTCTTGCGATTACATTACCTGACCGACGCACGCGCCATCTCCACGAGCTTTTTGAACTTGTCCATCTCGCCGGCGAGAAAGCTCTGGAATTCCTGCCGCGTGCTGCCGACCGGCTCGGCACCGTCCAGGCTCAACGTGTCACGCACGACCTTCGCATGCACGGCTTTAGCGGCCGCGTCCTGCAGCTTGTCGAGCACGGCAGGCGGCGTATTCTTCGGCGCGAGCAGTGCGTACCAGCTACCTGAGCGATATCCGGGCACGCCGGATTCAGCGACCGTCGGCAGTTGCGGATTCGACGCCGAACGCCTGTCGCTCGACACGGCGATCGCGCGCAACTGGCCTTGCTTGACGAGCGGCGTCGCCGACAACACGCTCGCAAACATGAAGTCGACCTGCCCGGCAATCACGTCGACGAGAGCCGGCCCCGCGCCGCGATACGGAACGTGGGTCATCGGGATCTTCGACAGGTTCATGAGCTGCACGCCCGCGAGATGCCCCGAGCTGTCCGGGCCGCCCGACGCGAACGTGAGGCTGCCCTGCTTTTGCTTCGCGAGCGCCAGCAGATCGCCGACGTTCTTCACCGGCAGTTTCGGATTCACGACGAGCAGGAACGGCACCTGTGCAAGCAGACTCACCGGCACGAGATCCTTCATCGGATCGAACGGCAGTTTCATCAGGTTCGGATCGATCGCGTAGCTGCTCGATACCAGCAACACGGTGTAGCCGTCCGGCGCGCTGTTCGACACCACGCTCGCGGCGATCGAGCCCGCGGCGCCGGTACGGTTTTCGACCACGACCGACTGACCGAGCGTTTGCGTCATTTCTTTCGCCACCAGACGCGCGACCACGTCGGTGCCGCCGCCCGGCGCCTGACCGACAAGCATGCGGATGGGCTTGTCGGGATACGCGTCGGCGGCATGTGCCGTCGATATCGCGCCAAGCAGCGCCAGCAAAGACAATCCTGCTCTCACGCAGTGATTGAACCGGTTACGCACCTCGCCTCCTTTTACTTAGTCAACCAAAATAATTTGAGAACATCGCGGCGCAGTGACACGCCTCGCCGCGTTAAACGATCTGCTGCTCGCGCATGTAGCGCTCGTATGCGTATTCGGGCAAACCGCCTGCACCGAAAATCGCTTCGATCAGTGGCGGGAAGCGGCGCATCGCAATCTCGTTGCCGTTGTCGACGTTAATCACCTTACCGCCTGGATAATCGATGCGCAGTGTCTGACCGTCGTCGACCAGACTCGTGATGCCTGGCGCGAGAAAGATCGGAATCGCGCGCGCGATGCTGTTGCGAAGAAAGAGCCGCGACACCGATTCGACGACGATCGCCGCGATGCCGACTTCGCGCAGCACGAGGCCCGGCCGGCTCGAACCGCAACCGAAGTTGTGCCCCGCGACCAGAATGTCGCCGGGCTTGACCTCTTTCGCGAACTCCGGACGATACGCTTCCATGGTGTGAAGCTTCATCTCGTCCATCGTCGGATAGTGGTAGTACGGATTGATAGCGTCCGTTTCGATCGAATCGCCGAATTTCCATACGCGGCCCTGGATCGGGCGGTTCATATCAAAGCGCATTGACGAGCTCCTTCGGATTGACGATTTCGCCAGCCAGCGCCGCCGCCGCGACGGAAAGCGGACCCGCCAGATAAATCTCGGCGTCGAGGCTGCCCTTGCGTCCCTTGAAGTTGCGCGTCGTCGACGTGATGCACACTTCCTTGTTCGACAGAAAACCCACTTTCGGCTGGCAAATGCCGCAGCCAGGCGTGATGACCTGCGCGCCCGCTTCCAGCAGCGTTTCGATCAGGCCTGCCTTCATGCACTCGAGATAAACTTTCTGCGACGCCGGCGAAATCAGGAAGCGCACGCCTTTTGCGACCTTACGGCCCTTTAGCACGCGCGCGGCGATCTCGATGTCCTCGAACCGGCCATTCGCGCACGAACCGATCTGCGCCTGATGGATGCGCTGGCCGCGCACCTCGTCGATCGGACTGACATTGCCGAACTGATGCGGCTTCGCGACCACGAACGGCATCGAATCGACATCGACGGTGATCTCGCGCACATACTTCGCGTCAGCGTCCGCAACGATCGGCTCGTATCCGCGATCGGTGCGCTTCTGTACATA
Organism: Paraburkholderia sp. Ac-20342; assembly: GCF_017104985.1. Classification (NCBI taxonomy): domain Bacteria; kingdom Pseudomonadati; phylum Pseudomonadota; class Betaproteobacteria; order Burkholderiales; family Burkholderiaceae; genus Paraburkholderia; species Paraburkholderia sp. Ac-20342. Next base: position 146,822 of record NZ_JAAGPQ010000006.1, read on the forward strand.
GTCGCGCGTACGCTCGTCGTAGGGAAACATTGCAAGCTTCGCGCCCACTTCGACGCCATGTGCCGACAGGCACATGCGGCTGTCGATCGACATCTGCGGCACCAGCGAACCGGTGTATTCGATCGACTTGCCGCTTGCGAAATCGTCACCGTACTGGCCGGCGAGATACAGGATGATATCTTTCGCGATCGGATAGTTCGGCTGCGTGCCGTTCAGCGTGATGCGGATCGACTCCGGCACCTGGAACCACAATTCGCCAAACAACAGCACGTAGAACATGTCGGCACGCGTGATGCCCGTGCCGCCGACGTTGAGCGCGCCGTACGAGATCGTGTGCGAATCGTTGCCGACGACGAGTTCGCCCGGACGCATCAGGCCGTAGTCGGCCATCATCTGATGCGCGATACCGGGCTCGGAATCGTGAAAGCAGCGAATGCCGAGACGCTCGACTTCGCTGCGCACCAGCGCGTTCTCGTCGGCCTGCTTCTGGGAGAGAGTCGGCTGATGATGATCGAGCAGCACGAAGATGCGCTCCGGATCCCACACACGCGGCAAGCCATTCTTGAAGCCGGCTTGCTGCGCCATGTCATGCATCGGCTCGGACGCGTGATAGTGCATCATCGCGCCATCGATGCGCGCTTCGATCACGTCGCCTGCATAGGCGGGCTGTCCGTGAATATTGTTCTTGCTGAAAAGCTTCTCAGCGATCGTCTGACCCATCTGGGCCTCCTTGTCCCTATTCCTGGCTATCGAAAAGAGCGCGCAATCTGACCTTCTTCGCGGCCGCGATATGTTCGCGCGCGAGCTTTTCGGCCGTCACGCTGTCACGCGCGAGAATCGCTTCGAGCAGTTCGCGATGCTGCAGGTACGCGGTTTCCGCACGCTCGGGCTTATACATCAGGCTGCGGCCAAGCAGCCACATCGAATCGTTCACCGCGTTCAGGCTCTTCTCGAGATAGCGGTTGTGCGCACCGTGATAGATCGCTTCGTGGAAGCGCCGGTTGTGGCGCGCCAGCGCTTCGTAGTCGCCTTGCAACGACTTCTCCTTGCGCACCAGCTCTTCGAGCTCCATCAGCTCGAGTTCCGTCGCATGCGTCGCGCACAGTCCCGCCGCGGTGCCTTCGAGCAGTTCGCGCATCAAATACAACTCGAGAATCGAGCCGCGGCTAAGCGATGCGATCCGCAAGCCGACGCGCGGCTCGATGACCACCATGCCGTCGCTTTCGAGCCGCCGCAACGCATCCCGCACCGGCGTGCGGCTGACCTCGAGCTGCTCCGCGATCTCGACTTCCATGACGCGGTCGCCCGGCTTCAGTTCACCGCTTTCAATGCGCTTGCGCAGCATCTGGTACACGTAGTCGCTACGCGAGCCGTGCTGTTTTTCGTCCCGTACTTCCAGCTCGGCGGCCTCGACGGTTGCCTTCTTGCGTGAGCGCGTGGATGTGGTTGCCATGTCAGCGTATTTCCTTAAATGACGTTTCGATCAGTGTATGCAGCGGCGTTGTTCGTCGACGCAGCGCGAACCGGACCGTATCCGTCGATAGCGCTGCTACGCAGTGGCGGCTGCCTGCACGCTAGCCGCATGCGTGGCGGCTTCGCGGCCCGCGATGCGTCCGAACACCGAACCGGCCATCAGACCGGTGCTGCCCGGATAGTTGAAATAGTACAGGCCGCCGACCAGTTCGCCTGCCGCGTAGAGACCCGCGATCGGCTGGTCTTCGATGTCCTGCACGTTTGCCGACGTGTCGATCTTCAGGCCGCCAAACGTGAACGTAATGCCGCAGCCCACCGAATACGCTTCAAACGGACCGTCTTCGATCGTGTTGGCCCAGTTGGTCTTGTTGACGTCGAGCCCTTCGGTGCAGCGTCCGTCGCGCACGTTCGGATCGAACGGCACGTCCTTGCGGATCGACGCGTTGTACTGCTGGATCGTTTCGAGCAGCTGGCGGCCGTTGACGTCCTGCAGACGATCGGCGAGTTCTTCGAGCGTGTTGGCAAGCACCTTGGTCGCGCCGCGCAGCTTGTATTCGTCGCGCAGCAGCGGCTTCACTTTCTGGTCGAAGATCTGCCATGCGAAACTGCCCGGCTGCTGCAGCACAACGCGACCGTATTTTGCGTACGTGTAGTTGCGGAAATCGGCGCCTTCGTCGACGAAACGCTTGCCGTCGGCATTGACCATGATACCCATCGGATAGCTGTGCCGATAACCCGCATGCGGATGATCGACATCGCCGAAGTCCGTCGCATAGCGCTCCCATGCGACCGAGTGACAGCCGGACCACTGCCCGTACGATTGGGCACCGATGTCGAGCGCCATCTGGATGCCGTCTCCGGTGTTGTAGCGGGTGCCGCGCACTTTCGCCATATCCCAGCCGGGGCCGAGATAGCGTGTGCGCATCTCCCGATTCGCCTCGAAGCCGCCGCACGCGAGCACCACCGCTTTCGCGTCGATGACGCTCTCGCGGCCATTCGCCACGACGCGCACACCGCACACACCGCGCTCGTCGACGACGAGTCCCTTGGCCTGCACGCCGTAACGCACATCGATGCCCTGCGCTTCGGCCGCCTTGTACAGCTGATCGACGAGGCCGCGTCCGCCGCCGTTCGCGTAGATCACCACGCCGCCAAAGAACTTGAATCGACCGTTGACGTTGTACGCCTGGCGGCCATAGTTCGGGACGAACTTGACGCCGCGCCCGCGCATCCAGTGAACCGTGTCGGTGCTGCTGTCGACGATGACTTCGGCGAGATCAGGATCGATGTAGTACTGCGTGATGCGGCCGAGATCGTCGAGGTAATCCTCGCGCGTGTACTGGCCGAAATCCGTGCGGCCGATCTCGTCTTCCGTCAGGTCGGGGACAATCGCCTTGATGTCGTCGGCGCCGTGATGAACCATGCGGAAGCCACCCCCGGTGTACGCACTGTTGCCGCCCCGCTTATCCTCGGGTGCGCGTTCCAGCACGAGCACGCTTGCGCCCTTCTCACGCGCCGATAGCGCCGCGCACAGCGCTGCATTGCCGCCCCCCACCACCACGACGTCGTACTTGGCCTGCGTCATCAAACTTCTCCTGTCCTGGTTAGCGTGCTTCTAAAAACACGCGTATACATGAAAATACTAAAAAATTCATGAAGCGTCAACGATGTTCGAGTCATGCTCGAAGTCGCTTTCGCCGCTTGGTTACATATTCGGGTAGTTCGGCCCGCCACCACCTTCCGGCGTGACCCATACGATGTTTTGCGTCGGGTCCTTGATATCGCAGGTCTTGCAGTGCACGCAGTTCTGCGCATTGATCACAAGCCGCTCGTTGCCGTCATCGTTCTTCACGAATTCATACACGCCAGCGGGGCAGTAGCGCGACTCCGGACCCGCATAGGTCTGCCAGTTCACGTTGACCGGCACGGTCGGGTCTTTCAGCGTCAGATGCGCGGGCTGGTTCTCTTCGTGATTCGTGTTCGAAATAAATACCGACGAAAGCCGGTCGAACGTGAGCTTGCCATCGGGCTTCGGATACGTGATCGGCTTGCACTGCGATGCCGGTTTCAGCATCTCGTGATCCCAATGCTGGTGATGCAGCGTCCACGGCACATTGCCGCCCAGCAGCTTCTGCTCGATGCCGACCATCAGCGTGCCGAGGTACAGGCCCTTGCTCATCCACTGCTTGAAGT
>NZ_JAAGPQ010000081.1:0-238 GCF_017104985.1 Paraburkholderia sp. Ac-20342
ATAAGTAAGCACAGCGGAAGACCAAGTACGAGGAACCGAAAGCGTAGAAACGAAGTGTAACGGCGCAGTAGGGGAGCAAGGAGTACTCGGTAACGATGCGTAGAGAGAAGTGAGAAGTCATGAATGGTGAGATGATAAGGAGGAGTAGTAAGCGAAGGTAGACAACATGCTTGGTGGTATGTCGCTTGAGCTTATGAGCTATGTGTATTGTTTTGTTTTTTTTTTTTTTTTTTAATAC
>NZ_JAAGPQ010000082.1:0-36837 GCF_017104985.1 Paraburkholderia sp. Ac-20342
TCCCCCACGCCGCGCATGAGCCCGCCGCAACGTCCACCGCACGCTTCTCGCCCTGGGTCACGCCACGCGCATGGACGCTCGGCCTCTACTTCGGCATCGTCAACGGCGGCTATACGAGTCTCGTCGCATGGCTGCCCGCGTTCTATCAGCAGCACGGCGCGAGTGTCGAGGCAAGCGGCTCACTGCTCGCGGCGATGACGCTGTTTCAGGCCATCTCGGCTTTGCTGCTGCCGCTCGCCGCGGCGCCGTTCCGCGACCGCCGGCCGTGGCTCGCGCTCGGTCTCTCCGCGCAACTGGCCGGCGTGCTGGGCCTGATCTTCTGGCCCGACGGCTCACCGCTGTTGTGGGTCGGCATGGCCGGCGCGGGACTCGGCGGCGTGTTTTCGCTGACGCTCGTCACGGCGATGGACCACTCGGCCGATCATCGCGTGGCCGGTCAACTGGTCGCATTCACGCAGGGTGTCGGTTTTATCGTCGCGGCGCTCGCGCCGCTCGTGGCCGGCATCGTGCGCGGCTGGAGCGGCGGCTTCGTTGCCGCGTGGATCATGCTCGCCGGCTGCATCGCCGCGATGATCGCGTTGACGCTGGTGTTTTCGCCACGCAGTTATACGCGCTGGCTTCGAGGGCTTCAGTAAAGCCAGCGCTTCAGGCCACCCAGCCTCCCGGTTCGAACGCGGCCGTCCACGTGCAGTTCAGACCGCAATGCAGCGTGACGTGCCGCTTTAACAGACCGTACCCGGACAGGCCGTGCGCCTCGAATCCGGTCGATGCCCGCCGCTGGCGCGTAGCCACCCTACGCGCCGAATAGAGAGCCTGCCAACACCGAACCTAGAAATTGAAGTTGTCGATATTGCTCGCGTCGAACGTGGTCGGCGGTCCGAGGATGATTTCGCCGTGCGCACCGACCGTGCGCTTGCCGAGCTTGCCGGCATCGAACGATTCGCCTTCCTTGCCGGTGATCTTGCCCGACGCGAGCGCGGCCGCCGCATAGGCGGCGAGGTAGCCGAGCTGGTTCGGGTCCCACAACTGGAACGCCTGCACGGTACCGTTCTTCACGAACGCGCGCATCTGGTTAGGTGTCCCGAGGCCCGTCACGGCCACCTTGCCCTTGCTCGACGACGACGAGATATAGCGCGCCGCCGCCGCGATTCCGACCGTGGTCGGCGCGACGATCGCCTTCAGGTTCGGATACGCCTGCAACAGACCCTGGGTTTCGACGAACGACTTCTGATCGTCGTCGTTGCCGTAGGCGATCTTCACGAGCTTGATCTTCGCGTACTCGGGCTTCTTCAGTTCTTCCTGCATCCACTTGATCCAGGTGTTCTGATTGGTCGCGTTCGGCGTGGCCGACAGAATCGCGAACTCGCCCTCGCCGCCCATCAGCTTCGATACGAGTTGCACCTGGCCCCGGCCGATGCCTTCCGCGTTCGCCTGATTCACGAACAGTTGCCGGCCCTCGGGCGCGGTGTCGGAATCGAACGTGACGACCTTGATGCCCTGGCCCATCGCCTTCTTCAGATACGGCACGACCGCGTTCGCATCGTTCGCGGCAATCACGATCGCATCCTGATGCTGCGTAATCAGCGTGTTGATGTACGAAACCTGCGACGACGCGCCCGCATCCGACGGTCCCACCACCTTGCCCACGCCGCCGAACTCCTTGATCGCGGCCATGCCGCCATCGTCGGCGATCACTTCATAGGGGTTGTTGATCTGCTTCGGCAGAAACGCGATTTTCAGGCCGCTTTTGAGGTCCGCGGCCCATGCGCCGCTGCAACTGACCGCGAGCAACGCGGCGCACAGCGCAGCCATACCGGTGTGACGTAGAGGTTTGAACATGAAGTGTCTCCTGCGTTGTTGTCGGGCATCGGAAGACCCGGGTTATCGGTCGTTGGGACTACGGAAATACGGGCACTATCAGGAAACCGAAGAAGCCGAAGCAGCCTCAGCAGTGGATGCAGCCGCGGACTTCGCGATGAAGCGCCGGTCGCGCGCCGCACGCCAACGCGCGACGAGGTTCGGTATCAGCACCGATGCGAGCAGCAGCACGCCGGTCACGATGGTCAGCGTTTCGCTCGAAACGTCGTCGAGCGTCAGCGCGTTTTTCAGCACGCCGATAATCAGCAGCGACAGCAGCACGCCGACCATCGAGCCGCGTCCGCCGAAAATGCTGACGCCGCCGAACAGCACCGCCGCGATCACCGACAGCTCGAAGCCCTCGCCGTTATCGCCGCGCGCGCTCGTAAAACGCAGCGTATAGACGATGCCGGCCAGCGCGCTGACGAGCCCCGACAGCACAAAGAGACGCAGCCGGATCTTCGCGACCTCGATGCCGGAGAACGCGGCGGCAGTCGGATTCGCACCGATCGCATAGAGGCTGCGGCCGAACGCGGTGGCTTGCAGCAGCACCGTGAACAGCACGGCCGCGACGATCACGATGACGAACGGCAACGGAATAAAGCTCGCGCCGAGCGTGTCCATGCCGAACGCCGTATAACCCGCGGGAAAATCGGCGACCGCCTGGTCGCCGAGCAGCACATACGCGAGGCCGCGAAACAAGGCGAGCGTGCCGATCGTGACCGCGAGCGAAGGCAGGTTCAGCCTGACGATCACGAGACCGTTGAGCAGCCCGGCCAATGCCCCGGCGATCAATACGAGCACGATCACGACCGGCATCGGCAAACCCATATGCCACAGCACGCCCATCAAGGCGCTGGAGGCGCCGAGCACCGATGCAACGGAAAGATCGATTTCAGCCGCGACGATGATGAGCGTCATCGGCAGCGCCATCAACGCGATCTCGGTCAGATCGGCGAGCACGTTGCTCAGGTTCGCGCCCGTCAGAAACACCGGCGAGAGCCAGCGCCCGAGCCCGAGCGACGCAATCAGCACGAGCACGAGCAAGGCTTCCCATTGCAGCGGCGTTTCGCGTTTGCGCGTGAGCAGCGCGGAATCGGGTTTAGCCATGATCGCGTTTCCTCATCATGCGTTTGGCGACGGAGCGGGCCAGCAAGGTATCGGCGGCGATCGCGGCGACGATCAGCGCGCCCTGGATCGCCTGCTCCCAGAACGGCGATACGTGCAGCACCACGAGCGCGATGCTGATGACGCCGAGCACGAGCGCGCCAAGCGTCGCGCCGAGTATCGTGCCGACGCCGCCCGTGATCGCGACGCTGCCGACCACCGCCGCCGCCACGACCTGCAATTCGATGCCCTTCGCGGTGCTCGCATCGACGGTGCCGAAGCGCGCGAGCCACAACGCGCCCGCAAAGCCCGCGATTGCGCCGGACAGCAGAAAGCCCGCCATCACGCGCCGCTCGACGTTGACACCCGCGAGCCGCGCGGCTTCCGGGTTCGAGCCGATCGCATAGTGCTCGCGGCCGCCGCGAAACTGCTTCAGATAGACCGACAGCCCCGCGAGCACGACGGCCGCGATCAGCGCGAGCGTCGGGATGCCGAGCAGCGTGCCGGTGGCGAGCCGCGAATACGCGTCGGGCAGACTGGTCGCGTTGATCTGGCCGCCATGCACCCACGCGTAGTCGGCGCCGCGAAAGATGTAGAGCGTGGAGAGCGTCGCGACGAGCGACGGCACGCGTCCCACCGCGACCAGTAGCGCGTTGATGCCACCCGCGACGAGACCGATCGCGAGCCCCGCCGCGAGCGCAACGAGCACCGGCATATGCGGAAACGCGACGTAGAGACTGCCGACCGCATATGCGCTGACGCCGACCGTCGAGCCGACCGACAGATCGATATGCCGCATCAGGATCACGACGGTCATGCCGGCCGTCAGCAGACTGATGATCGACACGTTGAGCAGCACGTCGCGCAGATTCTGCAGATTGAGGAACTGCGGCCTGGCGAGCCCGGTGCCGACGATCAGCAGGATCAGGACGACGAACAAGGTGGTTTCGCGGCTTCTCGCGATGCTTGCGACGAGGCCGCCCGATGCGCCCGACGAGCGTTTCGGCAGCGACGGCCGGACCGGCGCGGGATGAGTCGAATGGCGCATCATGCCGCACGTCCCAATGGTGAAAGACCCTGACCGAGCGCGGCGCCCATGATGCGCTCCTCGTTCGCGTCGGCGCGCGCGATCTCGGCGCTGATGCGCCCTTCGTGCATCACGAGCACGCGATCGGCCATGCCGAGCACTTCGGGCAACTCGCTCGAAATCATCAGCACGGCCATGCCGTCGCGCACGAGTTCGGCGAGCGCGCCGTACACCTCGGCTTTGGCGCCGACGTCGATGCCGCGCGTCGGCTCGTCGATGATCAGCACTTTCGGACCGGTCGCGAGCCACTTGCCGAGCACGACCTTCTGCTGATTGCCGCCCGACAGCGTGCCGACCGGCGCATGCGGATCGCCCGCTTTCAGGCGCAGGCGCGTGCCCCATCGGTTCGCGAGTTCCGTCTCGCTGCGCGTCGAAATCAGGCCGTGGCGCACGAGCCGGCCGAGCACCGTCAGCGAGGCATTGCGCGCGATGCTGAGTTCCAGGGCGAGCCCTTGCTGGCGGCGGTCTTCCGGCACGAGCGCGAGTCCCGCGCGCACCGCGGCGGCCGGCTTGCCGGTTTCGAGGCGCCGGCCCGCGAGCCACACTTCGCCGGCGTCGAGCGGATCGATACCGAAGATCGCGCGCGCGACCTCGCTGCGCCCCGCGCCGACGAGACCCGCGAGCGCGACGATCTCGCCCGCGCGCACCTCGAACGAAATGTCCTTGAACACGCCGATGCGCGTCAGCCCGCGCACCGACAGCCGCACCTCGCCCGGCGCGCAATCGGCTTTCGGATAAAGCGTTTCCAGATCGCGGCCGACCATCTTCGCGACGATCGCGTCGGTCGTCAGATCGGCGGTCAAGGCGTCGAACACTTTCGCGCCGTCGCGCATGATCGTCACGCGCTGCGTGAGCGCGAACACTTCGTCGAGCCGATGCGTGATAAAGAGGATCGCCACATCGCGTTCGCGCAGCTTGCGCACGATCGCAAAGAGGCGCTCGACTTCGGGCAGCGACAACGCGGCGGTCGGCTCGTCCATGATCAGCACGCTCGCGTTCAGCGACAACGCCTTCGCGATTTCGATCACCTGCTGATCCGCAATCGACAGACCGCGCACGAGTTGATCGGCGCGCAACTCGACGCCGAGCGATGCGAGCAGCTCGTCCACTTCGCGATGCATCGCCTCGTACTGGATGCGGCCGAAGCGGTCGACCGGCTGCCGGCCCATGAAGATGTTTTCCGCGATCGACAGATCGAAGAACAGCGTCGGTTCCTGATAGATGACCGCGAGCCCGGCATCGCGCGCTTCGGCGGGCGTTGCAAAGCGGCGCGGCGCGCCGTTCACGAGCAGTTCGCCGGCATCGGGCTGATGCACGCCGGCCAGTATCTTCACGAGCGTCGACTTGCCCGCGCCGTTCTCGCCGAGCAGCGCATGCACTTCGCCGGGCCACAGCACGAGGTCGCCGTCGGCCAGCGCGCGCACGCGGCCGAATGATTTGCTCGCATGCCGTAATTCGAGTCGCGGCACGGCGGATGAGGATTGCTGCACTGCCTGTCTCCTGAGTCTTTTTTCGCCGGGGTTTTCAGCGGGTTTTTTTGCGGATTCTTCCGCATTGCCGCCTCGCTGCTTCTGCGTTCTTTCTATGTTTTTTCTGCGTTCTTTCCGTGCCTCGTTTGTACCGCGTCAAATGCGATAGCAACGTTCCGCATTGCCGCGAAACAGCGCGTTCTTTTCAGCCTCGCTCGCATCGGCGACGATCGCCGCATACGCGCTCCACCACTCCGTATACGAACCGAACAGCCGGTCGACGGGAAAGTTCGACGCGAACATCGTGCGCTCGACGCCGAACGTATCGATCGTTTCGAGCACATAAGGCCGCAGGCTTTCGACGGTCCAGCGGTGATCGAACATCGCGAGGCCGCTGATCTTCACCGCGACGTTCGGGCAAGCCGCGAGCCTACGCATGCCCTCGCGCCACGCGCGATAACCGGCCACGCTATTGCGGTCGACGAACATGCCTGCATGGTTGACGATAAAAAGCGTGTCGGCATGCTCGCGTGCCAGTGCGGCGGCCTCTTCCATTTGAGACGGATACAGTTGCAGATCGAACGACAGATCATGCCGGCGCAGCAGCGCGAAATGCTCGCGCCATTGCGGCTCGCGCATGAAGTGGCGGCCGACGTAATCGAACAGCCTGTTGTCGTGCACGTTGAGAATCTGCCGAATGCCGCGCGTATTCGCAAACGACGCATGCGCTTCGAGCAGCGCGGGTGCGTTCGCCGCGGACAGATCGACGGCAGCGACAATCGCATTCGGCATGCCGCGCGATTCCTTGCGATCGGCAATCGACTGAAGCCAGCGCGTTTCTTCGACCGGATCGGCGGGATCGTGATTCGCCTCGACGTGCACGAGTTTGAGCACTTCGATCTCGCCCGCTTCGCCAAGCAGATCATCGAGCAGATAGTCGTGCTTCAGATCACGCGCGTCGCCGACGAACGACACGCCCGGATTGTCGAGCCACGGGTAGCGATGCGTCTTCAGGTCCCACAGATGAATATGCGAATCGACAACCTGCATGCGGCACCTTCGTCGAGTGAAAAGCGTTTCGAGGCTCGTTCGAGAGATTCGTTCCTGCGGTGCCCGGTCATAGTCACCGGCACCCGGCGGTACTCAACCGCCGAGCTGAAAAACCGGTTCGAGCCTCTGCTGAAACGGTGTGTGATCGGACTCGGTTCGCATGATGTCGGCCATGTAATCCCACCATTTGCGCATGATCGCGAGTTGCGGCAACTGGTCCATCGTGTGCTCGCTCGTGCGTGTCAGGATGGCGAAAAGATGATGCGAACCGGGATCGAAGAAAATCCTGTAGTCGCGCACGCCGGCGTGGTGCAGCGCGTCAACCAGCTCGGGCCAGATCTGCGCGTGACGCCGTTCGTATTCCTCGCGCATGCCGGGGTTGAGCACCATCCGGAAAGCGATTGTCTCCATTGCGGCCTGTCTCCACCCTACACGATGCTTGCGGTTCGTCGCTTTCTCGGGGAAGCGTATGGAACGACTATAATTCCAGCGTCGATAGCATCTCAATCCGTTGTTGGGATTGGGCGATCCACAAACCGAATCGCACCGGAACCATGAGCCAACATTCAGCCGCCGTCTCACTCGTCAACCGGCTCAAGTTCAAACACCTCGCCCTGCTCGTCGCACTCGACGACACCCGCAATCTCCATCAGGCCGCCGAGGCCGTCAACGTTGCCCAGCCTAGCGCGAGCCGCATGCTCGGCGATATCGAGGAAGCGTTCGGCTTCCTGCTCTTCGAGCGCAACGCGCGCGGCATGACGCCCACGCCGCTCGGCGTCGTCACGCTCGCCTACGCGCGGCGCGCGCTCGCCGAACTCACGCGCTTCGCCGAAGACCTCGACGTCAAACGGCGCGGCGGTCACGGGCAATTGACCGTTGGCGCGATCATGGGCGCCGCGCCCGATCTGCTGGCGATGTCGGTGGCCGTGCTGAAGACCGAAAGCCCGCTGCTCAACGTGCGCATTCTCGGCGAAACAAGCGACCAGGTCGTGCAATTGCTGCATCGCCGCGAAATAGACCTCGCACTCGGGCGTCTTACGAATCCTCTGCAGCACAACGACTTCAGTTTCGAGCCGCTCGCGCGCGAAACGCTGCTGCTCGTCGTGCGCGCCGTGCATCCGCTCGCGCGCCGCGCGCGCATTACGCTGCGCGAACTGGTCGACTGGCCGTGGGTCGCGCAGCCGGTCACGAGTCCGGCGCGCGTGTTGTTCGAGGAAGAACTCGCGCGTGAAGGGCTCGCGACGCCGGTCAATCTGACCGAATGCGCGTCGATCTTCGCGACGCTGCAATTGCTCGAAAACTACGATGCGGTGGCGATGCTGCCGGAGTCGGTCGTGCGCGATCATGTGCGCGGCGGCCTGCTCGTCGCGTTGCCGCTCGAAATCGGCAAGAGCCTCGCGGGCTTCGGCATTCTCACACGCAAGGAAGAACCGCTCGCCGAACCGGCGCTGCGTTTCATCGAACTGCTGCGCGGTTTCTCGCGCAAGCTCGCGCGTGACGAAGGCGTGTCCGTCGGCAACGCGGCCGATACACCCATTACGCCCGCCACGGTGAATTGACGCAAGCATGGCTATTGCGCTCGACTCGCGCGCTTATTGCAAATTGACGAACAGGCCGCCATCGACGAGCAGCGCCGCGCCCGTCACATAGCGCGCGCGGTCCGAGGCGAGAAACACCACGCAATCGGCGACGTCTTCAGGGCGCCCCAGGCGACCAAGCGGAATGCGCTTCTCGAAGTAGGCTTTCTTCGCTTCATCGGCAAGGTCTTCCGCGTTGAGGTCGGTTGCGATCGTACCGGGCATCACCGAATTGCAACGGATGCCGAACGGTCCAAGCGCAATCGCGCACGACTGCATCAGCGAATGCACGCCGGCCTTGGTCGGTGTGTAATGCGTCTGCATCGCGCCGCCCACCAGCGCGCTGATCGAACTCGTCGCGACGATCGCACCGCCCGTGCCCTGCTTTTTCATCTGCTGCGCGGCGGCCTGCGTGACATAAAACGCGCCGTTCAGATTGACCGCGACCGTCGCTTCGAGCACCTCGGGCGTCATGTCGAGAAACGCGTGAAACGGGCAGATGCCGGCATTGCTCGCGAGCACGTCGACCTTGCCGAATGCGTCGACCGTGCGGCGCACCAGTTGCTGGCCCGTGTCGCGCTCGGCGACGTTGCCCTCCACCGCGATCACGCGCCGCCCTAGCGCCTCGATTTCGTCGACCACTTCCGCGACGGCGGAGCGGCGGCCATACGATGCGTCGTTATCGCCCCAGTAGTTGATCGCCACGTCCGCGCCTTCGCGGGCGCAGGCCACCGCGATCGCGCGGCCGATGCCACGCGAGCCGCCGGTGACGATCACCGCTTTGTCCTTGAGCAGCACGTCATTCTCCTTTGCTTCGATTCGTCGTTTGGGGCAGGCGTAATGCGCCCAACGTGCTCAGCGTGGATAAGGCCGCACCAGCGCGCATTCCGGATTAAGCCGCACGCCGAAGCCCGGCGTGTCCGGCACCTTCATCCGGCCATTCACGGGCACGGGCTCGTCGAGCAGCAACGGGTTGAACATCGGCACGACTTCGTCGGCCTTCGGCGCCATCATCAGGAACTCGGAGAACGGCGAGTTGTGCCGCGTGACGACGAAGTGATAGCTGTACACCGACGAACCATGCGGCACCACCATCACGTTGTGCGCATCGGCGAGCGCGGAAATCTTGATCAACTCGGTAATGCCGCCGCACCAGCCCACGTCCGGCTGGATCAGATCGCAGCACTGCATCTCGAGCAGCATGCGAAAGCCCCAGCGCGTCGCCTCGTGTTCTCCGGTCGACACCATCATGCCGCGCGGCACGTTGCGGCGCAGTTCGGCGTAACCCCAGTAATCGTCAGGTGGAAGACACTCCTCGACCCATTTGAGGCCGTATTCGTGCGCGCCCTGCGCGAGCCGCGTCGCATAACGCACGTCGAGACTCATCCAGCAGTCGTACATGAGCCAGAAGTCGTCGCCGACGCGCGAACGCATGTCGGCAAGTTTTTCGAGGTTCTGCTTCAGCCCCGCTTCGCCCTCGGCGGGACCGTGCTGCAACGGCAGCTTGCCGCCGATAAAGCCCATGTTCTTCGCGAGATCGGGCCGCGCGCCGGTCGCATAGAACACCAGTTCGTCGCGCACCGGACCGCCCAATAGCTGATATACGGGCTCCTTGCGCACCTTCGCGAGCAGGTCCCACAGGGCGAGATCGACGCCGGAAATCGTGTTGAGCACGATGCCCTTGCGTCCGTAATAGAGCGTCGCGAAGTACATCTGATCCCACATCTTCTCGATGTCGGTCACGAGCTGTCCTTCGAGAAAGCGCGCGAGATGCTTCTCGACGATAAACGCGCCGATCTCGCCGCCGGTCGTCACCGCGAAGCCGACCGTGCCGTCGCTCGCCTCGATCTCGACGACCAGCGTGCCGAGCACGTTGATGCCGAACGACTGGCGGCTTTGCCGGTACTCGGGATAACGCGCCATGGGTGTCGCGATGTGGTCGTCGATCCAGTGTCCGCCGGCTTGATCGTGATAGTCCGCACCGCCGCCGCGAACGATGAAGGCACGCACGTGCCGGATGGTAGGCATGGCCATGAAGGGACTCCGTGTGGGATGCGTCAGGGCATCGTCAATGCGTGTGCGATGCGCGTTTCAGGCGGGCGCGATGCGCGCTCAATAAGTGGCGCGGCCACCCGACAGATCGAACACCGAGCCGGTGCTGAACGCGCAATCTTCCGAAGACAGCCAGAGGATTAGCGAGGCCGCTTCTTCCGGCAGCAGAAACCGGTTCATCGGAATCTTCGAGAGCATGTAGTCGATATGCTGCTGCGACATCGAATCGAAGATCTCGGTCTTCGCCGCAGCCGGCGTAACCGCATTGACGAGGATGTTTTTCGTCGCGAGTTCCTTGCCGAGCGACTTGGTCAGGCCGATCAAGCCGGCCTTGGATGCGCTGTAGTGCGAGGCATTCGGATTGCCTTCCTTGCCCGCTATCGACGCGATATTGACGATGCGGCCATAGCCCTGCCTGAGCATATGCGGCACGACCGCGCGGCAGGTCAGATAGGGGCCGATCAGGTTCACGTCGATCACGCGGCGCCACACCTCGGGCTCGAGCTCCCAGGTCGTGCCGTTGCCGCCGGTGATGCCCGCGCAATTGATCAGCACGTCGATCGAGCCGTGTTCGGCGACGGTCTGTTCCGTCGCTTTCTGGACCGCGGCTTCGTTGGTCAATTCGACCGTGACGGCGCTGACTTTGCCGAGTTCGGCCAGTTCGCGCTGGCTGCGCGCGAGACGCTCGCCGTCGAGATCCCACAACGCCACCGACGCGCCCGAGCGCAACGCCCGCTGCGCCACCGCATAACCGATGCCACGCGCGCCGCCCGTGATGACGACCGCGCGCCTCTCCAGATCGATCCGATTCATTGCCATGCTCCTGTGGGCACGCTTGGGCAGCATGCCATCGAGTTGTTGTATCGCTGCTATGCGCCTTGTTCGTGCCGACGCTTCGGTGAGGTCACCCGGCTGAGTCACTCAGTCAGGTCACTTAATCAGCTCAATATACGGGCGCTGCGATGCGCCAACAATTCGAGTATTGGAGAGGGCGATAGCAAAAGTGAATCGGGGTGGGCCGCGCGTACTTCACGAACACTTCGCGAGTACTTCATACTCGCCGGCCGCGAGGCGATGCAAGGCGAGGCGAGGCGATGGCGTAATCCTGCAAAAGCAATGTCCCGCCACCGCTAATCCGCGTCGACAAAAAGCATCGAAATATAAAGAATCGTCGACACGACGATAATGCCGACGCCGACCAGTACCCGCGTCCGGTCGAAATTGATGCCGCCGATGATGACCACGCCGATTCCCGCGATTGACGATAACGTGCCGAACGCCGCGAGGCCGACGTGAATCTTGCTGCTGATGAGCTTTCTGCGCTCGGCGTCTCCGTTAGGCTGCGATTCGTTCCGTTCCATTCGATGCTCCTTCGCGCGTTGCAATCGATCCGGATGCGGCGGCGAGCTTCATATCGAAAGACACCGCCGCCCATCCATGATGCGCTTCAACACGCATCCGCGCCTATGACGCGGATCACGCTGCGTTACCTTACCTCGGTGCCGCCTCGCGACACCGACGCGGCCACCGCCGCAACGAACACCGCGTGCACCGAGTCGCCGACCTTGATCTGATCCAGCGCGACGTCGGGCGACACGTCGAGCGTTTCCATGCGCGTCGGGCCGCGCAGCGTGATCGTGCGGTTCTTGTGATCGATCTTGCGCACCGTCGCCACGACCTCGATGCGCCGCGCCGACGCAACGACACCGTTGGCCGCCGGCTGCGTGACTTCGGTATCGACACGCTTGCGGATGCCGTTCGGCGCGAGCCTGTCGACGCCGATCAGCACTGCCTTCTTGTAGGCGATCGTCACGATATCGCCGATATGCAGCTTGCTGACGTCGGCTGCCTGCGGGTTCACCTCGAACGTGTCTTCGCCGCCTCGCGGACCGCGCAGCGTTACGCTATTCGTCGCCGGATCGATCGCGACGACTCGCGCCTCGACATGCAGCAGCGCGGCCGCGCCGACCGCCTGCGGCGCGGCCGCCGGCGCGTTTTGCTGCGCGAGCGCGGGCCCCGCCGTCGCGGCCAGCACCGCCAGTGCGATCGTCAGCGCTGTCACGCGCCCCCATCCCGAACCCGGTGTATTGCAAGCCATGCAACTCTCCTTTTGATTGCGTCGTTGGTATAGGAAAAACTCGTTATTACCGATGACGTGCTACGCACCCGCACTCGAAAAAACGGGCGGACAAAAACAACGATGTGGAAAAGAAACCGTGAATCGTGACGCGCGAAACACAATGCAATAAAGTGAACAACGCGTTGCCTTTATTCGCGAGACGAAAAAATCGCGTAACGCCGCCGCGCTTTTGCCCATGCAGCGAATAAGCGGACTTCTTCCGGATCACGGCGCGCGACGAGCCGTGCGGCTTCAGGCACGCGCTCGTGTGGGCGTCAGCGGCTGGGTCGGCGACGAGCCATAACATCTTCCTCGCGAGGATATCGATGACTGCACGATCACAGCACGGCCCGATTGATCCGGGCCAGGAAGTTGCCAATAAAAATTGGCAATGAATCGACAACGTTATGACTATTTCAAACTGTCAGGTGATGCTAACAAACGCGTAAAAGAATGGCAAGGCGAGTCACGCAACATCGCAATACACGCATTATCGAATGCATCATCTCTGCAAATTTTCGTGAAGATTTTCGTCAATCCGGATGCTGCCTCGATATCGATCGACCGATTGTTCGCATGACGATGCGAAACGAGTCATTCGTTGAGCTTCGATGCGCGGCGGCACGGCTCCTGCTCCGCGTTGCCGGGATACGTGAAAACCCTTAATGATAGGCATCGTAAGGGAATCATCGATTGCGCATCGCCAGATACAAAAAATTGTCGTCAATCATTGGAATACTGCGAGTACCGCTTTATCGGTCCGACGGAATTGCCGTCAAGCATCGCGCATGGAACTGCGAACCCGGGCATCGCGCTTGCTGCCCGCGTCGGCATCCGGCACAACACTTATTCAAAGGACATTGCACATGATTACCGCCCGCCCCTGCACCGCCGCCTGCGTGATCGACGGCCGGCTCGTCACGCTGACTTTCTACCCGGACAACGGCGTGCTGCGGATTGCCGATCCATCCGGCGCGTGTCTGCGGGAAACGCGCTGGCACGGCTCGTGGCGCGCGTTGCTCGACGAATTCCGCGGCTATAACGACATCCCGGAAACGAATGAAACGGCGCGCGGTTACGACGATATCGTCGCGCGCCTCGGCGACCCCGCCTACCCGACGCGCGACATGGCCCTCGCGTGAAAGATGAGCGAAGCGGTGCCGCTCCGCACTCGTCGCTGAAGATGCATTTAAAAACCGCTGCATTAAAAACGCATCGTTTCGCGGCACCGCGTTTCCGCACCGCTCGTCGTCAATGATTCGCCAACCGCACGCCGAGCCGCTCGCCGACCTTCACTGCCCGACATAGACCTTGCAGGGCGCCCCGGAAGCACATGAGCGACCGCCGCCCGCTTCCGATTGCCCCTCCGACGCGCCGCCATAAGACACATTGCGCACCGTCTGCGCTTCCTGCCTCGGCTGCCAGCCACGGCCGAACGACATGTCGGTGGTGGCCTGCGCCGATTCGTTCGCGTTCTGCTGCATCAGTTCGTGGCCCGACATGCCGGACCCCGGCTGCTCACCCGGTTGCGCCGCATGGGCCGTTCTCGGTGCGAGAAACAGCACGGTGCAGGCGGCAACCATCAATACGCGTACTTTCATTTCCGGACTCCTTGCATCCGGCGCAGCAGCTTTCGTCCTCCACAAGAATTGATCCGCAAAAAGCCGGCCGCCCAAGCGGGCCGAGGAACGGGTCGATGCCAATGCGCCACTGCTGCGACGGGTCATCGAACTAAACGGGTGAAGAATTGCCACACTTGCAACCGACGTCGGACACGCATTCGCGCGTCGCCGGAATCGGCCGCCGCAAGAGCGGCAGCAAGTCTGCGTTCCGCAGTTTCTGTAGTTCTTTTATAGTTCGAACGAGAGGGAATTCAATCGAGGCGGTTCCGTCGATGTGGTCAAATGTCCACACCGTTCGATAAACCGCATTTGCCGATAAAATCCGTGCAGACAAAACGTGCCTTGCGCGCGCATTGCGTTATGATGTCGTCATAACGCACAAAAAGCGGCGGCCGTGCATCGGCGAAAGTCCGGTGAAAGACGGAAAGCGTGGAATTGATCCCAGCCATTCGCACTCAATGCGTCGAGACAAGGTTTTTTCATCGCGGACACCGGGCCTACCGGCCCCGTTTGCCGCGCTGCGACATGCTGAAATATTTTCTGATCGAAACACCGGGTTTGACGGTCGATTTTTCACGCGACCGTCTTCGGCATAGGCCGTCGTATTGCAATTCAGGGAGCAACGTTTTTTAACGCGGCTCGTGGCATTCCCTTCAATCAACAACCCCACCGCGGGCCGGCCCTCTTCATTGGGCTCGATGCTTCGCAGCTATTGCCTGCTATCTGTACCGACAGAACGCCGGACGTTTTAGAAGGACGAATATCTTATGGACGAAAGGAAGCGAGATAGCATGATTGCGTATCTCCGCCATCGTATGGACGAGTTTGGCATCAAACCGGAAGACCTCGCCGCCGCACTCGCCTCCGAGTCGATGGCGAAACAGGCCGAGCGCTATCGCAGTGCGACCGGAGACAGTTGGGACGGCAACGGCGAAATGCCGCAATGGCTCAAGCAGGCCATTAGTGCCGGGCAAAGTATCGAACACTTCGAATTGTCGCCAAAGCCGGTGCCCACGCCCCAGCCGAAAAAACAGGTGGACTGGTCGAAAGATCCGTTTGCCGGAACGCCGCTCGCGCGCCAGCAAGGCCGTTGAAGCCTGGCCGCCCTGCTTGCCTCAGGGCACGATTGAAATTGCGCCGGCTTCGAAATGCGCCGCCGCGCCGCGCACCGTTTTTGTGCCGCCACTCGTTCCATTTGCATCGTGCGCAACATTCGCGGCATGCTGCGCATATTGCGGCAATTCGATAAAAGCGCTCACCTGCCGCACGATCTGCCAGAACGTCTTGTCGAAAAGACGCGCCTGCTCGTCATCGGATACGTTGCCGCCCGCGAGCGGATCGGCGATCGCCCAGTCGAGAAATAACGGCTCGCCGGGAAATACCGGCGCATGAAGTCCGCTGACCGAAGCGTCGAGCGCGATCACGACATCCATGCGCGGCGCCCATTCTCCAGTGAATTCGAGCCAGCTTTTCGGACTCAGCATCGCGCGCCCGGAAATGCCGGGCCGCAATTGCGCCAGCGCCAGCGGATGAATTCGCGCAGCCGGCTCGGGGCCCGCGCTGAATGCTTCGAACCGGTGTCCCGCCAGTTCTCGCAGTAAAGCTTCGGCAATGATGCCGCGAATCGAATTGTCCCGACAAAGAAACAGCACCTTATATTTTCTGGTCACGCCGATCCCGTACCCATGTTTTCTATTGGCCCCTGAGCGGCATTTTGCCGCCCCTGTCTTGCGCCCCCGTGACACGACGGCGTCTCCACTTTTTGCGCCACGGGAATTCGTACTGGCATCGATTCACGGGCACTGAGCACAACGCACTGCCAAACATTGCGCAGTGTACCAGTGAGCGATACGTCTTACATTATCCTGTCAATATTCGATGAATCACGCGGCACTCGCGCCATCGTACCGCACCGGCGCGATGCGTCGTTCAGAAGCGCAGGCCGTGCAGAAACTGCAACCAGAGATTGCTGAGCGTGCTGGCTGGGTGTATCCCGCTCGCGGGTTCGTCGTGCTTCACATCCTGTCTCGCATCGTGCTGCGCGTCGCCTGAGTGATCTGCGCCGCCGGATCGATGCGCGTCGTGATCGGTGGCCTGATTCGTCTGCGCTGTGCCGGTCTCCGCCGTGGCTTCAGGTGAATCGTCTGCGCCAGCTTCGGCCTTCGTGCGCGCGCTCTGCGCGGCCGCTTTCGCCTGCTTCTTCGCATCTTTCGTTTTTTGCGCGGCTTGCGCTTCCTCTCTGCGCGCCGTCTGCAACGCAGCCACGCTGTCCGCAATCTGCGCGGCACGCTGCGGCTCGCATTGACGGCCGAGCAACACGCCGAACAGCACGTCGCGATTGTGCCCTTCGTCGGCGAAGCGCATCGCGAGCGACACCATCTCTGCGTACGCCGCTTCGTCGGCCGCGCGCGCCGCCGCTTCGCACTTCGCCTGGGCCCGTTGACGGCGCGCAAGCTGCGCTTCGAACGCGCGCATCTGCTCGGCGTAAACGGCGTCGTAGACCTTGCGCTGTTCGGCGTCGGAAAGAATCGCGTACGCGTCCTTGATCTCCTGGAACGCGGCGCGCGCCGTGTCTTCGGCGCCATGATTGCGGTCGGGATGCCACTTCATCGCGGCTTTCCGGTAGGCCCGCTTGATTTCTTCGTCGCTGGCGTGCGCATGCACGCCGAGCGTGTCGTACAGGGTTGCCATGCTTTGCTCGATCTCGCCGGTCATTGACCGGGCCATCGTAGCATGCGAAAAACGGCGTCACCGTGAAGCGGCCGCGCCCCGCGACCGGGCGCGCGGGAACAGCGGCAAAAATCGCGAAAAACCCGCAAAAAAAGGCCTCGCCACCGATGTAGCGAGGCCGAGTCCCATGTCGAAGGAGATGCCATGGAGGAGACGAATCCATCATAAGCGCCATGCGGTGCGGGCCCAACCAATGGTTCGCCATATGCTTATCGGCCGCGCCTTCACGTGCATTGCAGCGCGCCGGCCATCGCGCGGTTATATCGTTAGAACAAAAAGTCGCTTAGCGGCGCGGCTCGGCGTCATTAAGATGACACTTCAAAGTCCGGTTCGCCGGCCGGCTCTCGCGCAGTCCGCCTGAACCGCATCATGAACCGCGCCATCCGCCGCTACCGAAGGAGCATTTCGTTGAGCAGATTCGATCATTCCCGCCGGCCGCTTATCGTCGGCATTGGCGGCACGACACGCGCGGCCTCGTCGACCGAGCGCGCGCTCGCCTTTGCGCTGCGCGGCGCCGAAGCCGCCGGCGCCGACACCCGGCTGTTCGGCGGCGCCTTCCTGCATAGCCTGCCGCATTACGCGCCGGAACAGCCCGAACGCACCGCGGAACAGCTCGAACTGATCGAGGCCGTGCGCCGCGCGGACGCGCTGATCGTCGCGACGCCCGGCTACCACGGCGGCGTGTCGGGCCTCGTCAAGAACGCGCTCGACACGCTCGAGGAACTGCGCGCCGACGCGCGTCCCTATCTCGACGGCCGCGCGGTCGGCTGCATCGTCACGGCCTATGGCTGGCAGGCGGCGGGCTCCGTGCTGAGTTCGCTGCGCTCGATCGTGCATGCGCTACGCGGCTGGCCGACGCCGTTCGGCGCCGGCATCAATACGCTCGAAACGCGCTTCGATACCGCCGATAGCTGTTCCGACCCGAAGGTCGTCGAACAACTCGCGACAGTCGGCCAGCAGGCCGCGCAATTCGCGCTCGCGTTCAATGCACACCGTACTTCGGGCGCCTCGGGTGCCGTGGGCGCATCATCGGGCGCTCCATCCAGCCAGACAGCCGGCAAGCCCCTTGCCGCCGCGGCCGACACCCGCTCCGCGCGTATCCTGCAAGCAGTCTGATCCGCCTGCTTTCGCGCTCCGTGGCGCCTCCTCGGCGGCGCGCGGCGACGCGCCGCGCGCAAACCGTGCGCCACATAACAGACACCTCGGGCGTGCTGCCGATAGTGTTACCGGACACAGCGCCTTTGATCCGATCCGGGCTCCTGACTATCGCTCCGGCGCCTCGCTGATTTGCTTACGACGAAAGATTGGTTCACCCGCTGCACAGTGCGGCCCTATCTTAGGGTCTGTGCGCCGCTTCGCGAGCTTCTCGCACGATGGAGCGGCGTCGCACGCACTGGTTTCGATACAACGCACGGGGCAATACCGACAAGATCATGAACTCACACATCCGCTATAAGGGCTACGAAGTCGAAGCGGCTACGCAACTGCTACCGAATGGATTATTCGCCGCCAATCTGACCATAGAGGAATCCAGCGCGACGCGTCGCAAAGCGTATTCGTTCGATGCGCTCGATTACTTCTTCGACGAAGAGCATGCGCTCGCCTATGCGTCCGACTGGGGGCGCATGTGGATCGACAATCGTCAGTAACGTCGGCAAGCCACTGGAGTTGACCCGGTCATTCCGGACACAGCTTCGTACCACGGTTGCCGAATCCATCGAGCGCCGGAACTCGCAAGGCGAGCGGTATTTCCGCGCGCTATGGCGATGCTTCCCGTTGCAATGCTCGAATGCGATAGCACAGATTATGCGAGCCATCTTGTCGGCCTGCGCCACAATCACCACGTTCGGTGTCCGTTCGCGACTAAAACGACAAGCTGCGTGATCGCGCGGGTTGATTGGTTTGCACCCCATCCCCATTCGAAGCCAGTGCGTCCAACACCTCGTATGCGCCACTACCCAGGTTGGACCTAAATACGCTCAGGATAGCGGTACGGGCCCGTTTGTCTGTGACCGTACCTCCACCCTCCCGATCTCTGACGGAGTTTCTGACACTGGTCCTGACAACCGTGCCCGTAATGGCAATGCCGCACTCCGTGGCGTTGCCGACCTCGCGAATGAAATCCATATTGCGACGCACTTGCGCCTCCACAGCGTGGACGAATCTCTCTGAATGGTTGTTCCTCAGATCCGTCAACTCCTGAGTCAATACCTTTTCAGCCCAGTTCAAACGCTGCCGCTCTCCAGATTTCATCGTGACTTCGGGGATGCGCCGGCACAACGCTTCGATCGAATTGTTGCGTACGTTGCTTGTGAAAATGAAGATCGCGTCAATATCGTGCCGGGCACCGCCGTTCGTGTATTGCTTGAAGTTGTCGGAATCCATAATTCGTTTGATATCCGCCACTTTGGCCGAGTGCTCGTCGTCGCCGAAATCTGCTTCATTGACGAGGACGATAACGTCGTTGCGGCCAAACTCCATCTTCTTCGCGTGCAGTATGCCGGCGACTTCGGGCAGTGGCGCATTCAGGGTGCCTAAGGACCAATCGCCAGGCGGCCCCCAGAATTTCGGGCTCAGCAGTTCTTCTAGCGTGGTCTCCACAATAGGACGCTTCACCACGGCGGAAAAATTTTTGACGAACTGCGTTTTTCCAACCCCGCCTCTCCCGGTCAAAAAAACGGCGGGCCGGCTTTCGATGCCCAACTTGTCGAAGAAAACCGTTTTCAGTTCGTCGGCCGTGGAGTCCGGGAAAAAGTCGGCCAGCTCATCCAGCTCTTTGCGCACCCTGGAACTCTTGAGCCACTCATTCCCGTGCCTTGTCACCATCCGCGAGCCCACCAGCACTTCTCGCCTTGCCATCAACAGCTCGGCTTGCGCCAGTCCTTTCATACCATTGGCTGGATTTTGCAGGCATTGGACAATTTGGCTATCGATATCGTTGATTTTCCCCTGGGTCAGGGGATCAAGCGCTTGAGCCATGTAATCTCGGGACTCATCCATCAATTTAGTGTGCACCCGGATTTTCGATTGGTAGGGATCGAGTTCCGTGCGGGGACGCTGCGATGCGCGCAACTGTTCGATCCCGTTGTGCACTGCAGCCCAGGTTCCTTCATAGGCGAAATTGCTCAACGTGTTCCTGGCGAGCGAAACCACGATGTTGCGGGCGCTCAGCCCGTCAGGCATTTTTTCGACCGAATCTCCAGCCGCCTGCGGCTTTGCGCCGGCAATCATGCCCGTCGTCTTGCTAGTGACATACCAGGCAAGCGCGGTGGTGACATCGCTGACGGTCTGAGCCACGGCGGGAGCAGTCGTTTTCATTACGCTCTCGCTCGAACCCAGCCAGAATGCCTCCCGCATCTTGCTGAAATCGAAAGATAGCGGCTCGTCATAGTGCCTGGCGGCAAGCAAGGTCTTGAGATTGCGGCTCCGGGCCGCAAGCGAAAACGGGCTTTCGGCAGGAGCTGGTTCGCTCGATGCACGCTCCTTCTCAAGCACTTGCTCGCGGGCGGTTTCGCCTGTTTCCGATGTCGGCCTGATCGACGGCGGCTGGTCCTTGACACGCACTACAGCCTGCTGTGACTTGATCGCGGGGATCAGCCTGGTGCGTACCTGCTCCGCGGGCACGATCCCCGACGATAGAAGGTACCGTGCGACCTTGAGACGGTTATCCAGTTCGGGGAGTCCTCCCAGCGCACCGGAGATAGGCTGGCGGGTCGGCGGAGATGATCCTGACGGTGCAGTGAGAACGTCTGCGGACGGGGTTTCAGGAGAAAAAACGGTCGTCAATAAAGACGACACCTTGTCGATGCCTAGCATGTTGTCCCCTGCGATCTTGACAGAAATTCGCTTGCTATCAATTCATCGCAGATTGCCAGCGAACACATTTTCTAACCTGAACGCCACCGTGTGTACGGTCATGCAGGAGCGAGTCCAAATAGTTGACTCGCATGCATCTCGCACCGGCTTCCAAAGTAGTTACCCACCCCACTTTGACGCCCGGGCATGGCACATTCAGCAGGCCTTATGCCGGACGGAGTATCACCGGAAATGATCGGTCGAACTTCGTTTGGGAAATTCTTTTGATGCGAAGCATGTTTCAGAAAAACGAACGGGCTGTTGCCAAGGCAGGCAATTCGGCGACAAATCGCATGCCGCTCGCCTTAACCCGCTGCGCGGGTGGACGCGATTCCTGGCCGGCACGGCAAGCACAGACACCCCTTACGCCAGCCCCAAATCGGGCAAGGCGGCCGTGGATAGAGTTCTGGCGCGCCGGCGTTGATGCCCGTTACCTCTGCGCCGCCGTTGCATTGCCCGGCATCCTCTTTCAGGCGGTTGTGCCAGAATAGCTCAACCCCTGCGTTCGCTTTCCGCACGCGTAACCTGTCCGCTACTTCGACGGATGCCGCAGAAACTCCCGCCCCCTCTCTCCGGATTTCGTGTTTGCCGGACAGCACGCCCATTCCGGAGCAGGTTGCGAGCATCGATACGGAGCCGCCGCTCATGACATGGACCGTCGACGCACAACTCGCGCTGACCGCGACACAGGCGGTCGAGGCGCTGCAGTCGGGCCGCCTCAAAGCCGCCGACTACGTCGCCACGCTGCTCGCGCGCGCCGCCGCGCTCGCGCATCTGAACGCGCTCACCACGCTCGATCTCGACGGTGCGCTTGCGGCCGCGCGGCGCATCGACGCCTTGTCCGCGCAAGCGCGAGCACGTCTGCCGCTGGCCGGCCTGCCGATCGTCGTCAAGGACAATATCAACACGGCGGGCTTGCAGACCTCGGCGGGCACACCCGCGCTCGCGGGCTTCGTGCCGGCGACGAACGCGCCTTCGCTGCAACGCCTTCTCGATGCGGGCGCGATCGTGCTCGGCAAGGCCAATATGCACGAACTCGCATTCGGCATTACGAGCACGAACTTCGCCGCGCATGCGGGGCCGGTACGCAATCCCTATGATCCCTCGCTGATGCCGGGCGGTTCGTCGGGCGGCACGGCAGTCGCCATTGCGGCGCGCATCGTGCCTGCCGGACTCGGCACCGACACCGGCGGCTCGACGCGCATTCCCGCCGCGCTAGCGGGCACTGCGGGATTGCGTCCATCGGTCGGCAATGGCGGCGCCGAGCGGCGCTATCACGATCCCGACGCGGTCGTGCCGATCAGCCATACGCGCGACACGGTCGGACCGATGGCACGCAGCGTGGCCGATCTCGCACTGCTCGACGGCGTAATCAGCGGCGACGGCACGCTGCCCACGCTCGCGCCCGACCAGCTTCGCATCGGCCTGCCCGAACCGTTGTGGGACGGACTCGAAGCGCAGGTCGAGGGCGTCGCGCGGGCCGCGTTGCGCAAGCTCGAAGCGGCCAGCGTGACGTTCGTGCCGCTCGCGCTGAGCGAACTCGAACATCTGAACGGCATGGTCGGCGGACCGATCGCGATTCACGAAGCGCGCGACGACGTGCTCGCGTGGCTCGTCGCAAACCATGCGCCAGTGCAAACGGTTGCCGGAATAGCCGCGCGCATCGCGAGCCCCGACGTGCGCGCAATCTACGACGAAGTACTCGCCGACGCGCTCGGCTCGCACTATCCGGCGGCGCTCAATTATTGGCGTCCGCGTTTGCAACGCTATATGGCCGCCGCTTTCGCGCACGCGCAACTCGACGCGCTGCTGTTTCCCACCACGCGGTTGACCGCAGTGCCGATCGACGATCTGCAAGGCTCGTCGACGGTATCGATCGACGGCGGCCCGCCGATCGATACGATGGAAGCCTTCCTGCGCAATACCGATCCGGCCAGCACGTCAGGCATTCCCGGGCTCTCGCTGCCGGCCGGCATCAGCGCGAACGGCTTGCCGGTCGGTCTCGAACTCGACGGCCCGCTCGGCAGCGATAGACGCTTGCTCGCAATCGGCATCGCGTTCGAACACATTCTCGGCGCGTTGCCCGCGCCCGTGCTTTGACGACCACGCGGCCGACCGCGGCGATGTCATCCGCCGCTGTTATCCCTTGATATTATCCCTTGAAGTTATCCCTCTATATCATCCTTGATACCCGCGCCTTTGACAGGCTTTTGAAAACACTCCGTTAAACAACAATGACGACACCCGCCACCGCTCATCCGCAACGCGGCCTTTTGCATCGCCTCTCGCTCCTGACCGCGGCACTGGCAGCCGCCCTCGCCACGACTTCATGCGCACGCCTCGCAACGGTCGATTCCAACGCGCTATGGAAAATCGTCGACATACGCTGCGTGCCGTCGCAGCAGGCAACCGGCACGCCGGGCCAATGCACGCTCGTCGATCTCGACAAGCGCTATGTCGTCCTGAAGGATATTCTCGGACGCTCGCAGTACCTGCTGATGCCGACGGACCGCATTACGGGAATCGAAAGTCCGCTCGTGCTCGCGCCCGATGCGAAGGACTATTGGAGCGACGCGTGGGACTCGCGCCACTACGTGCAGGAAGCGGTCAAGCGCACACTACCGGACGATCGGCTGGGCCTCGAAATCAACTCCGAATATCGCCGCTCGCAAAACCAGTTGCATATCCATATCGACTGCATGCAGCGGGAAGCCGGCGTCGCACTCGCGAACCACGCACACGATACGCCCGGCCAATGGCAATGGGACACGCTCGACGGCAAACGCTACCGGATCATGCGCGTCATGTCGCTGACGGGCGCCGACAACCCGTTCCGGATCGTCGCGCGCGACAACCCCGAGCCCGCGACCATGGCGAGGCAAACCATTCTCGTGACGGGCGCGGGAGCCTCCGCCGCGACCGATGGCTGGCTGATCGTCAATAGCGGCATCGACGTCGACAATGGCAGCGGCACGGCCGAAGGGCTGCTCGACCATGCGTGCCGCGTCGCCCAGGATCATTGAGCGTTGGCCGCACACGCGCTATTCACGATTGCGTGGATGCATGGCTCGATAAACTAGTTCGGGGCGCGCCGCGCAGTTGACGCCTGAGATTACCGGCGGCTCCCCTCAACCATCAACGCCGAAACAGCCCCCGCGCTGCAGCGCTCCGATCACAGGAGCGATGCATGCGCGGCCCCCTCCGATCAGAACGCGTGGCGAATCCCGACCATGCCGACGAACTGCGAAGGCCCGGACGACGGCGTACTGCTCTGCGAATCGCCCACCACCGCCACCGTGTCCGCGATCGTTACGCCCGAACCCGACGCGATCAGCGACTTGCCGTGCGCATGCTGATAGGCCTCGAGCGCGTAGAGCGTGGTCCGCTTCGACAGATTGTAGGTTTGCTCCAGCGAAATCTGATGGTATTGAGCCGGGTCTTCGATACCGTTGGCCTTGCTGGCGCGCGTATAGCTGTAGCCGATGGCCGCAAACAGGGCCGGCGTAATCTGATAGGTCGCAATCGTGCCATAGGTGTTGAATACGGCCTCGTTCACGAACAACGAATGTGCGTTCGGCGTGTAGCGCACGTTCGAGTAATTCAGACCGAGCACCAGATTGTTGAGGCTATAGCGCGCCGCGGCGGCCACCATCTGCGTCGTGTTGGCGGTCGCATAGCCGTTGTTGACCGGCGAGCTATTCGCGAAGCTGCCGAGCGCCTGGCTCGTCGCGATGTTCCTGAGATTGACGTAACCCACGGCCGCCGACAGTGCCTGATAGTCGTAGCGCAACGCCGCGCTGAAATGGCTGCCGTTGGTCACGCTGCCCGGCGTACCGCCTAGCCCGTACTGCGCGCCGAACGTCAGTCCGGCGATATTCGGCGAAGCGTAGTTGATCGAATTGTTCAGGCGCAGCGTGGTATCGAGCGCATCCAGATCGCCTGGGTGCGCGCCCGTTGCACCTGTCAGCACGTTCGTCGGGCCGAGTGCACCGACCAGCGTGAAGTAAGGCGTGTATTGGCGACCGAGCGTCAGCGTGCCGTACCGGTCATTGCTCAAACCGACATAGGCCTGACGGTTGAAAATATATCCCGCACTGCTCTGCGCCCCGGTCGCGGAGTTGAAGCCGCTCTCCAGGCGAAATACCGTTTTGGTGCCGCCGCCAATATCCTCCGCCCCCATCAAGCCGAACTTACTGGCCCCCAGTTCGCCCTGGCCCATGTAAAAATTCGCCTTGCCGTGCTGGTTGCTGGAGTAGGCCAATGCATTATCGATCGTGCCGTACAACGTGACGCTGCTTTGTGCCAGGGCGCCGGCCGACAGAAAGGCGCCCGCCAGCGGCAGACAGTTCAAAACCAGAGCGCGCGTGCGCTTGATCGTTTTCATGGTAAAGGGTCCCCAAAAGAAATTTGAATTGCGAGTAAGGCAAGGTTTGTTGTTAGGGTTACTTATAGATTTTCGACTGCCACGCCGTCATCCACGATGTCGCCGCAATGGATGCCCATCGCGCCGGCGATGCGCGCATACATCTTCGCGTTGGTCGCCGGCTTGATCGACAACACGGAATGGGCGCCGCCGGCGATCTGCCCGCCGCGTCCATCGGGTCGTAGCCTGGGCGCGTTCATGAACACGGGCCCGTGGGCCGTCACGGGCGCAGGCTGCAATAAGCCGCCCGCGCCTGGATTGCGATAAGCGTTACCGGAAATTCAGGCCCGCTTCGCCGCCGGCGTCCGATCGTTCAAGAACCAATACATGATCGCGACGGCCGCCAGATCGATCAGCCCCAGGAAGATCAGAATGGGTTTGTAGCCGCTGACGCCGACAATCGCGCCCATCACCAGCGAGAAAATCGTGCCGCCGATCCACGCGACGCTGCCTCTAAACCCGTTGACCGTGGCAACCTTGTTCGGCTCGAATTCCTCGATCACCAGATTCGTGAACATCAGGGACTTGATCATGTGCCCCATCCCGCTAATGGAAATCAGGGCAATCGCCGCCGTCGCACTGCTTACATAAGGCACGGCCATCATCGGGATCATCAGCAGCGCCCCGATGAGCGCGGTCGCGACACAGCTATTGACGACCGTCAGATCGAATCGGTCTTTGAAAAACGCTTTCAGATAGCCGGTGCTGATACTGCCCAGATCCGACATCAGGAACGGCAGCCAGGTAAACATGGCAATCTGCTTCAGCGGCATGCCGCGCTCGTTGGCGAAATAGAGCGGGACCCAGAAAATCAGGAACTGCCAGCCCGGTTCCGAGAGGCCCGCGGGAATTGCAATGCCATAGAATTTCCGCTGCTTGACGGTTTCCTTGAATGCACTCCACAGCGAACGCCGTTGATACGAGGTAATCGGATCCTGGTCCGATACGATGTATTCGAGTTCGGCCGGGGAAATCAGCTTGCTCTTGGCCGGCGGGCTATACAGCCGCCACCATGCCAGGGCCCAGACGATCCCGACGACGCCGGGAACCGCGAACGCGGCACGCCAGCCCCAGAGCACGCCGATCCCACCGATAACCGGAGCGGCCAGCAGCGCGCCGACCGAGAAGCCCATACTGACCCATCCCAAAGCGACGCCGCGGCGCCTCTTCGGAAACCACTCGCCGACGATTTTCGGCTGTGCGGGCAATGCCACCGCTTCGGTCGCGCCCATGAAAAAACGCAAGAAGGCGAGGCTCATCCAGTTCGATGCGCCCGCATGCAGCAAGCACGCCATCGACCAGATGAAAGCGAACAGCGCCACGCCGACTTTCAGCCCGATGGCATCGACCAGCCAGCCGCAGATCGGCTGAAACACCGTGTAGCCCACCTGAAACGCGGCCACGACCCACGAGTATTCCTTGGTCGTGATGTGCATGTGCGTCTGCAATTCGGACGCCAATACGCCCAGCGAATTGCGGCTCACGTAGTTGAGCGTGACCCCGATCAGCCAGAGCAGGGAAATTGCCCAGCGCACGTTGCCAATCTTTATTTTGCCCTTCACATGGGCAGGATTGCTTTCCTGCCCATCACTGCGCAAGGCGCTTTCTTCAGAAATAGACATGTCTCCTCCAGGGCCTGGCCCGTACTCCCACGCTCGATTGAATTCACCCGTAAACAATCAACCCTGCAGATCAGTAATCCTGATATTTGTTGCTGGCTTCATGAAATCGAAAGGCTCTCAAGGAGACGCCGGGGTGATTGCGAATCAATGGAAAACCCGACCGGGACCTTCCTTGCGGAAGTCCCGGCCAAGCGCGTTATTCGTTACCGAAGCCGAAGCGACGCGATGCGGGAACCCAATCGCTGTACCTCGGATGATCCGCAGCGATCGGCAGTTGAATGGCGTTGCCGGTTTCCGCCGAGTGGTAAATCGCCGTAATCAGCTCAAGCGACTGGCGTGCGTCGCTCAACGTAACCGGCGTCTCCGCCCCATTGACGAGCGTGTCGTAAATCAGCTCGAACTGGCCCGCGAACGAGCTATGCCGCGGTACGAAATCTTGCAGCGCTGCTTCGATGGCTGCATCGATCTCGGCGCTCTTGCCCTTGAAATGCCACGGATCGTCGCCGGGACGATAAGGATGCGTGCTGCGGCTTTCGACGGTCAGGTCGGAGAACATGAAGCGAATTCGCGAGAGTTCCTCGGCAGCACCGAGCGTGACGGCCAGAGTCGCGACCGAACCGTTCTTCATGCGCACGGAAATCGCCGCGCAGTCCTCGGCTTCGACCTTGTTCACGCGCGTCGCGAGATTCGCATAGAGGCTTTTGATCGGCCCGTTCACATAGGTCAGGATGTCGTGCGCGTGAATGGCGTGCGTCAGGCAGCAGCCGCCCAACTCGGTGGCCCATTTACCGCGCCATTCGACCGCGTAATAGTCCGCGTCCCGGCGCCATGAGGTTTCGACGGTCGTCAGAAAAGGCGTGTGGGCAAACCCTTTCGCCTGCAAATGCTTCAGCTTCTGCAAGCCGTGACCGAAGCGATATTGGAAGATCGGAAACAGTACGCCCTTGGCCTGCGCTTGCGCGGCGGCGATGGCATCCGCATCGGCCAGCGAGCCGACCAGCGGTTTTTCGCAAATCGCATGCAGTCCAGCCGCGAGCGTCTGTTCGATCAGTTCGCGATGGATATGCGGCGGCGTGCAGATGTCGATGATGTCGACCTTGTCGCCGCTCAGCAGCGATGCGAAGTCGGTCGTGACGTGCGGCACGCCGAATTTTGCAGCAGCCTCGCGCGCTTTGGCTTCATCGAGATCGCAGACAGCCACGACGTCGAACAACTCGGGGACTTCGGCATAACCTTGCAGATGCGCCTTGCCGATGCCCAGTCCCACTACCGCCACTCTCAGTTTCTTGCTCATGCTTTTGCTCCAATTCGAACGGCCATCGCTTCGGCCTTCAGGGCCAATTCTGTTGCGAGGAAACAGTGTTTCTGACTCATGGCGGTTTCCGTGCGGTTCAGCACGTCGTCGATAAGACGCGAGCCATACGTCAGTTGCTCCTGCGAGCAGTCGATATGCTGGGTGCCCCGTTTGTCGACGAGGAACAGGTGATCGCGGCCAGGACGGCCCGCGATGTCGATGTACTTGCGCACTTCGATATAACCTTCCGTGCCGAGCACCGTCAGACGGCCGTCGCCCCACACGCCCAGCCCTTCCGGCGTGAACCAGTCCACGCGGACATAACCCGTGCCGCCATTGCCGCGAACCATCAGTTCGCCGAAATCTTCGAGTTCGGGCGTGGCCGGATTCGCGATGTTGCCGATATGCGAAGCGACGATTTCCGCTTCGGTGGAGCCGGTGAAATACAGGAACTGGTCACACTGGTGAGCGGCAATGTCACAGAGAATGCCGCCATAACGCTGACGCTGGAAAAACCAGTCCGGACGCGGCTTGCTTGCTGCTTCGCGATTGCCGCTCAGGCGGTGCGGGCCGAGGCCGACGGTTTGAATGACCTTGCCGATCGCGCCGGCGGCCACGAGTTCGCAGGCTTTCTGCGTTGCCTTGCTCTCGAAACGCTCGGAGTAGCAGACGGAGAAGATACGTCCGGTTTCCGCTTGCGCGGCTTTGACGCGATCCAGTTGTTCGAGCGTGATGACACCGGGCTTATCGACCATCACGTCCTTGCCGTGACGCATGATCTCGATGGCCATATCCGCGCGAACATCCGGGATGGTGGCGCTCACGACCAGCTGAATGGTCGGGTCTTCGAGAATCTCGCGTTTGTCGGCAACCCGTTTCACTTGCGGGAATGCCTTGATGTATTCCTCGACGAGATCGTCTTCTTCCGCATAGACGCTCACGAGTTCGGCGCCGGCGTCGAGTACGAGCCTGGTTTGACCGTAGATATGGTTATGATTGAGACCGATCGCGGCAAAGCGGATTGTTTCTTTTCGTATGTTCATTGCTCTCTTTCCTGTTTAAGATGTGAGGCGTATTCCAGAGGAGCACGCCTCCAATTCGTTAATGACAAAAAAACCAAGCGTTACGATTCGCGACATCGCGGCGCAAGCGAACGTCTCCGTCTCGACCGTGTCGCTGGTCGTGCGGGAAAGTCCTCTTGTCGCGCCGGAAACCCGCAAGCGAGTCCTCGCGACGATGGCCGAATTGGGCTACGTTCATAACCGCGGCGCGGCGGCCATGCGCTCGCGTAAAAGCGGCGTGATCGCGATGTCGGTCAACGATCTCGCCAATCCCTACTTTGCCGGGCTGACCTCCTCGGTCGAACACGCGCTGCAGAAAATCGACCGGACCGTGCTGCTGACCGACGTGCGCGAAGATCCGCAACTGCAGGCACGCTTCATCGAGAAAATGCGCGGCTACAACGTCGATGGCCTGATCCTGTGCCCGGCGCATACGACCGACGTCACGCGGTTGCTGGAGCAATTGCGCAGCGCGCCGTTTCCGTGCGTACTCGTCTCGCGCGACCTGGCCGGCAGCGGCCTCGACTACGTCGGCTACGATCACCGCCGCGGTATGGCACTCGCCGTTCGACATCTGATCGAGCTGGGTCACGAGCGCATCGCGCTGCTCGGCGGGTCCCATCACACGTGGGTGGGCCATGAACGGCTGTCGGGTTATCGGGAGGCACTGCGCGCGGCGGGATTGCATCACGATGCCTCTCTCGAAGTCGAGGGGGAATTGACACGCGCATCGGGCATGAGCCTGCTGGATCGCGTGCTCGATATGAAGACTCCGCCAACGGCGGCGGCATGCGCGAACGATATCGTTGCGTTCGGCGTCATGCTCGGCTTGCGTCGCCGCGGGCTCGAACCCGGCATCGACTTTTCGGTGACGGGAAACGACGACCTGCCCGAAGCCGAACTCTGGACGCCCTCGCTCACCACGTTGTCGATCGACTTCGACGAGATCGGTCGCCAGGCGGCAACGCTTCTGCTACAGCGCATCGAAAATCCCGCATCGGAGGTCCGGCATGTCAGCTTGCCCGTGCAGCTCGGCGTGCGGAATTCCACGCGCGCGCCAAAATCGCATGCGTAAGCACCCCGCTGGAGGCTGACGGCAATGGCGTCTGATCGCACTGTATTCATTCCGATAACGAGTGTCCGGTCAATTTATAACGTTCTAATTCGTGAGGCGAACAAACGGCTCATCTACCAGGAGCCGCTACGGTTCGTTTTCGACATTCGAATTAGAACGTTCTAATATACGTAGGATATCCGACAACAGACTCGTCTCCAAATTAGTGTTTACCAGACTATCGACGACGGGTTGGCACATAATTGTCGCGTCACTGTCATATTTTGGTGAACATAGTCAGTCGTCGTACAACATGGGTGCCATGCCCACCTATGACGGGAGCGGACACCTTCCCGCCTCGCCGCCCAACCAGCCCGGGTATTGCATCGGCAATGCCACCCACGCGGCGGCGCGTTTGCCGAAGTCTTCCGCGACCGCTTTGAGCGATTCGTCCAGTGCCCGTGCCAGAAAGGTACTGCCCGGAAATACGCTGACAAGTCCACACCCTGTTGGACATAATGATCGCCGCTGACTGGACACA
Source organism: Paraburkholderia sp. Ac-20342 (assembly GCF_017104985.1). Taxonomy (NCBI): domain Bacteria; kingdom Pseudomonadati; phylum Pseudomonadota; class Betaproteobacteria; order Burkholderiales; family Burkholderiaceae; genus Paraburkholderia; species Paraburkholderia sp. Ac-20342. The sequence continues at coordinate 30,521 of NZ_JAAGPQ010000082.1, forward strand.
ACGGTAGCCCGTTTCGCTCACGACGACCATGCGCACCGACCACCCTTCCGATTTCTCGCAACCCGTCTGGACCACCATCCGCAGCGATGCCCCAAACGACCCGCGCACGGCCACGGTCGAGATCAGCGGATGGATGATTCCGCTCGACCCCGCACAGTCATCAGTCGACTATTTCCTGCTTGCGGAACAAGAGCCGTGTTGCGGTGCGTGCGTGCCGCGCGATCCTTTCAACTGCATTGAAGTCATCACGCGTGAGCCCATCGCGCTCGAAGGCGGAGCCGTCCACTTGCGCGGACGTCTGATACGGCTGGTCGACGATCCTGCCGGCTGGCGCTATCGACTCGGATCCGCCGAACGGGTTCAGGATGCAGGCGGCTCATCCCTGCCCGCATCCGGCTTGCGCCGCCGGGCGTTTCTCGCCTCGGGAGCCGCGCTGGGTCTCGCGGCATGCGCGCCCGGACGTTTCGCGCAATACACCGATACGCACGACGAAGCGCACCCCAGCAACAGCGAACGCCCACCCTGGCAAGCTTCCGCAGGTATCCTGACTATCGACATGCATAGCCACGCGGGTCATGTCATCGTCTCGCGCAATCCCGCCATCGGTGCGCGTCGGCCACTGACGCCCGTCAGCGCGCCGATGCGTGCGGGCGGCATGAACGTGATCTGTCTCGCCATCGTTACGGATACCGTCGTCACGCGCGTATCCGCCGACCGCAAGCGCTTCGAAGCCTGGCGCACACCCGAGCCGGGCGAGCTTTATCGGCTCAGCCAGATCGAGTTCGAAAGAGCGGGAAATCTGGTGGAGCGCGAGCAACTGGAAATCGTCACCGGTGCGGACATGCTCGCTGCGGCCAATAGACAGGGGCCGCGCGTCATCATCGCAGCCGAAGGCGCGGACTTTCTCGAAGGCCGGCTCGAACGCATCGACGAGGCCTATGCATCGCACCGATTACGGCATCTTCAGTTGACGCACTACCGTGTCAACGAGCTTGGCGACATCCAGACGGAAGCGCCGGTTCACGGCGGGCTGAGCGATTTCGGCGCCGACGTCGTGCGCCGCTGCAACACGCTTGGGATCGTCGTGGATGTCGCGCACGGCACCTATGATCTCGTGAAGCGCGCGGCGTCCGTCACGACGAAGCCACTGGTGCTCTCGCACACGGCGCTCGCGGGACACCCTGGCCCGCGCAGCCGCCTGATCACGGCGGATCACGCACGCGCCGTGGCGCAAACGGGCGGTGTGATCGGCGTATGGCCCAGCTCGGGGACATTTCACGATCTCGATGCCATGGCGCACGGGTTCAGACGCATGGCGGACATCGTAGGCGTCGAACACGTGGGCCTCGGCACGGACATGTACGGGTTCATCTCACCGCCCGTATTTCGCAGCTACGAGCAGTTGCCGGCGCTGGGCGCAGCGCTGCTCGCGGCCGGCTTCTCGCAGCAGGAAACCGAACAGATGCTCGGCGGCAATTATCGGCGCGTATTCGAGGCGTCGTTAGCCTGACCTGCCCATTTGCCATTTGCCCATCGGCTCGCCAGAACATCCTCTGGCATGGCCCGCGAAGAAATGCCGTGCGCCCACAATCCCGCGAGCCAACCGCTCGGCGCCTATGCGGACAACAGCCGGCGCACGCGCGGCACGACCTCTTCCGCGAAACCGCGCATGTCCGCTTCGAAGGGCTGAAACTGAAGCATGAAAAGTTCGATGCCCGCCCGGTGAAACGCCGCAACGCGCTGCGCGACGGTGTCGTAATCGCCGACGAGTCCCGCTGCCGTGCCGCCGTTCGAACCGACCCGCGCCGAGCGGGCAAAGGTCTGATGCATCACGGTATGGGGATCGGTGTTGGCCTTCTGCCGCTCGCGCAATGGCTTGTCGAGTTCGGCCAGCGCGAACAGATGTTGCAGATGATCGTCGGCCTGCGCCTGTGTCTCGCGCGCGATGACAAAAGCCGACAGACCGAAGCGCAGCGGCGCGTGCCCGGCCGGACGCGCACGCGCGGACACGTCGGCGATCAGGCCCGCGACGTCGTCGTGCGGCTGGCCGTTGATGAACCACACATCGCCATGCGCCGCGACCAACTCGCGCGCCGGTTCCGATTCGCCGCCGACGTAGATCAGCGGACGGGCGCGATACGGATCGGCCGGAAGCAGCCGGTAGTCGTCGATGCGGAAATTGTCGCCGCGATGGTTCACGCTCTCGCCGAGCAGGAGCCGCTCGACCACCGAAATCCATTCGCGGCCATACGCGTAGCGTTCGTCATGCTCCGCGAAACCGATCCCGGCGCGTTGCAGTTCCGGGCGATTCCATGCATTCACGAGATTGATCGCGAAACGCCCGCCGCTGATGTGCTCGATCTGCTGCGCCATCTTCGCGAGCACGACCGGATGATAGAGAGACGGCTTGATCGCGGCGATGATCTCGATGCGCGAGGTGAGCGCCGCCAATGCGGCGCAAGCCGTCCATGCTTCCAGTTGATCGAGCGACGGGTCGTGCGGATTGACCGTATGCTGCGCAACGAGCACGGAGTCGTAGCCGAGACGCTCGGCTTCAAGCACGAGGGCCCGGTTTCTGGCCCAGGAAGCGTCGTAGGGTTCCGCGGGGTCCTGAAGCGCGGCGCGGCTGCCGTGCACGAGCGCCCAGACACCGAAGCGTGGAAATTTAGCTGACATTGACTTGAGACACGGAAAGACGGTTTGAAGGGGTAGTCATCCTAATCTTGTCCGCGTACTCGCCGATCTATTTTCTATCGATATGGAATGATCCGAATGACGGTAGAAGCTTATGCCTCAATAGACGCCTATTCTTTTCGAACCGCAAGCGAACGCGGCATTGGTGCGAAAGCGTGAGCAACGACCATTTCGCGGAAAGAAAGCCACTACAACGGAAAAATACGCGACACGACGCCTATCCATTCTGCTATCGCACGCACTCCGCCGGCAAAGCCAATCGCATCGGCGCATATCCATAGCTGCAATGCTTGCTTGTCCTGAGGAATGAGCTCGACAAGAATAAGCGCTCCATCACAACGCCACTATTCATCGCAATCACGGAATCGGCATGGCTGATATCACAACCTCTTCTTCACACAGCCCTGTCCCGTGGTCCCGGGCTGCGGACCGCTTTTATCACGGGCTCTCGTGGGCTATCCCGCTACTGATCGTGGTGTTCTGGGAAGTCGCCGCGCGTACGGGATGGATCGCGGCACAGGTGCTGCCGGCGCCGAGCAGCGTCGCGGCGACCGCGTGGAATCTTGCCCGCAGCGGCGACCTGTTCGTTCATCTCGGCGTCTCGCTGCTGCGCGCCATGACCGGCTTCCTGGCAGGCGGCACGATCGGCCTCGCCCTCGGCGTGCTGTCCGGCTTTTCCCGGCTCGCGCAGGCACTTGTCGACCGCCCGCTCCAGATGGTGCGCGCGATTCCCTTTCTCGCGATGCTGCCGCTCGTTATCGTATGGTTCGGCGTGGGCGAAGTCGCGAAGATTTTTCTCGTCGCGCTCGCCGTGCTGTTCCCCATCTACGTGAACACGATGCTCGGCATTCGCCAGATCGATCCCAAACTGATGGAACTCGCCAAGGTGATCGGCATGAACTGGCCTGCGGTTGTGCGCCGGATCATTTTGCCCGGCTCGATGCCGTCGATCCTCACGGGCATTCGCTATGCGCTCGCGCATGCGTGGCTCGCCCTCGTGATCGCCGAAACGCTCGCGACGACCCGAGGCATCGGCTTTCTCGCGATGGACGCACGCGAATTCCTGCAAACCAACGTCATTCTTCTGACCATCATGATTTACGCGATTATCGGCGTCGCCGCGGACGCTCTCGTTCGTTCGCTCGAAGCGCGCTTCCTCTCGTGGCACGCGAACTACGCCAACGGAGGCAAGCCATGAGCGCCACCCTCGCACTATCGCGTCACGCGACGGACGAAGCTGGCGGAGCAAGCGAAGCCGCCGTGCAGCCTTCAGCCGTATCGGTGCGCGGCCTGCAGCGCCGGTATGGCGCGCGCGTCGTCATCGACGCGCTCGACCTCGATATCCGTCAAGGCGAATTCGTCGCACTGCTCGGCGAAAGCGGCTGCGGCAAGACCACGCTACTGCGCGCGCTGGCGGGTCTCGACAGACTCGATGCCGGACTGATTCGCGCCCCCGAGCGGCCATCCGTCGTGTTTCAGGAGCATCGCCTGTTGCCGTGGGCCACCTTATGGGAAAACATTGCGCTTGGCCACGAGTCCCGCATTGGCCGCACAGGCGCGGCGCATGCGCTGGCCGAAGTCGGACTGGCGGGCCGCGAGGACGACTGGCCGCGCAATCTCTCCGGCGGTCAGGCGCAGCGTGTCGCACTGGCGCGCGCGCTCGTGCGCGACCCCGCGCTGCTGTTGCTGGACGAACCGTTTGCCGCACTCGACGCGCTCACGCGCATCAAGATGCACGGGCTCGTCAAGGAACTGGTCGCGCGCCATGCACCGGGCGTGCTGATCGTGACTCATGACGTCGACGAAGCACTCACGCTCGCGGACCGGATTCTCGTCATGCGTGCCGGGCGCATCGCCGCGTCGTTCCGCCCGCAGGATCACACGCCGCGAGCATTGCGGCTCAGGCTGCTCGAAGAACTGGGCGTTCAATCCCACTGAACCGCTCGCTCTCCACACAAGGAACCACCACGAATGAACGATGCTTCACTGACTCGCCGCCAGCTTCTGCGCGCGGCGGGCGGACTGCTGGCCGGCGCCGCCGCCGCGAACTTCCTTCCCGCCCGCAGTGCCGAACCGCGCAAGCTCACGCGCAATACCGACACGGTTCGCATCGGCTGGGGCTACGGCAGCCTGCCCGACATCGCGAGGCAGCGCGGCGTGTTCGAGAAAACGCTCGGCGCAAAGGGAATCAAGGTCGAATGGATCGGGCCGTTCCCGAACCATGCGCCGTCGATCCAGGCCGTGGTCGGCGGCAGCGCGGACTTCGGCTTCTGGGGCTCGACGACGCCCGCGTTCGCCGCGATGCTGGCGGGCTCGCCCATCGTCTTCACCGCCTTCGACGTGTATTCGCCGCGCTCGACCGCCATCATCGTCAAGAAGTCGAGCGGCATCCACTCGGTTGCCGATCTCGCCGGCCGCAAGGTTGCGGTGAATCGCTCGGGGCTCGGCGAATTCCTGCTGATTGCGGCGCTGGAGAAGCATCATGTCGATCGCAGCAAGGTCGAGTTCGTCTATCTGAATCCGCCCGATGCCGCGCCCGCATTCGCGCAAGGCAAGGTCGACGCGTGGTCGATGTGGTCGCCCGCCGTGGATATCGCGCGCTATTCGAACGACGCCCGCGACATCTTCAGCGAAGGGCGCGATCTCGACTTCCTCGTCGACTACAGCTCGCTCGTCACACGCCGTCAGTTCGCCGAAGAAAATTCCGCACTGGTGCGCGCCGTACTCGACGCGTATTACGTGGAAGGCGCGTGGCAATCGGCTCACCCGGGCGAATCGGAATCGCTCGCGCAAAACGAGGCCAAATATCCGGATCAGGTGCGCGACTATCTCGCGAGCCTGAAGCGCGTGAACCAGTTTCACGAGCCCGACGACGCGGCCTTCATGGCGCAACTGCAACGGGCCGCCGACTGGCTCGCCCAGCGCAGGATCATCAACGCGCCGATCAAGGTCGCCGATTACAGCGTCAAGATATGAGCCGCCGCGCCGGCAACGGCGCGAAGAAACGCGGTGCGCAGCCGGCTGCGCGACCGCGCCAATGCTCAACGGGCGTCAGTCGATATAACGCAAGCCCAGCTTTTCCAGCGGCTCGCGCATCCTGTACATGTCGAGCCCAAGTACGCCCGAGGCGAGCGTCGCGCGCTTCTGCGCTTCGTTCGCCTCTCTCGCCTGGGCGTTGTCGAGCGTTTTCTCCGCCATCGCCTGCGGCACCACGACCACGCCGTCCTGATCCGCCACCACGACATCGCCGGGCACGACGAGTGCGCCCGCGCAGACCACCGGTATATTGACCGAACCCAGGGTCGCCTTGATCGTGCCTTTCGCCGAAATCGCCTTGCTCCACACGGGGAAGTTCATCTCGGCGAGCACGCTGATGTCGCGTACGCCCGCGTCGATAATCAAGCCGCGCGCGCCGCGCGCCTTGAAGCTGGTGGCCAGCAAGTCGCCGAAGTAGCCGTCCGTGCAATCGGCGGTCAGCGCGGCCACGACCATGTCGCCGGGGCGAATCTGCTCGGCCGCGACGTGCAGCATCCAGTTGTCGCCGGGATGCAGCAGCACGGTGACGGCCGTGCCGGCCGCCGTCGCGCCCGCATAGATCGGGCGCATATAAGGCTTGAGCAGGC
>NZ_JAAGPQ010000083.1:0-35698 GCF_017104985.1 Paraburkholderia sp. Ac-20342
CGGTCTGCCGGCCGCGCTGCCCGCCGACCTGATCGGCCACCGGCCCGACGTCGTCGCGGCGCGCTGGACCGTCGCCGCGCAGGCTCGCGGCATCGACGTCGCCAAGGCCGATTTCTATCCGGACATCGACCTGCTTGCGTCGATCGGCGGTTACGCGGCCATGGGGCCGCTGTTCCAGTTCCTGAAGAATCCGTCGCATAGCTGGAGCGTGGGGCCGGCGCTGTCGCTGCCGATCTTCGACGGCGGCCGGCTGCGCTCGCAGCTCGGCGCGGCCTCGGCGGGCTACGACGAAGCGGTCGAGCGCTACAACCAGTCGATCGTGGGCGCGCTGAAGGACGTCTCCGACCAGGTGATCCGCATGCGTTCGCTCGCGACCCAGGCCGACGATGCCGACCGCTCGGTCGCCGCGGCCCGCAAGAACTACGAGCTGTCGCGCGAGGGCTACCGGCGCGGCCTGACCGATTATCTGAACGTGCTGGTCGCGCAAAGCCAGTTGCTGCGCGCACAGGAAGGCGTCGCGACGATCGAGGCCGAGCGCCTCGGCGCGCATGCGTCGCTGATGACCGCGCTCGGCGGAGGACTCGACGAGCCGGCCGATGGTCCGCAGGACAGCGAGACGCTGCCGGCGCACGGCAAGGGTAAAGGCAAGAGCGACGCCGCAAAGAGCACCGACGCCGGGACGGATGCGAAGGCAGCGACGCAAGCAGTAACGCAAGCGGCGGCACAGGCAACGACACCAGCAGCCCAACCAACGGCTGCGGCAAACCACGCAGCCAGCCGCAGCGCCACCCATGCTCCCGCCGCCGTCACCACGCGCGCGGCCCACGCGCCCGCGCCCGAGTGAGAAAGGCCATGTCCACCTCTCCCACCACCGCCCGCCCGGCCTCGCTCGCCGCGTGGTACGCGGCGGCCGCCGACTGGGCGCGCACCGACGGCCTCACGTGGATCTACATGTTCAAGGCGCTCGCCGCGTGCTTTCTCGCGCTCGGCATCGCGATGAAACTCGACCTGCCGCAGCCGCGCACCGCAATGACCACCGTGTTCATCGTGATGCAGCCGCAAAGCGGCGCGGTGTTCGCGAAGAGCTTCTACCGGATCTGCGGCACGCTCGTCGGTCTCGTCGTGATGCTCGCGCTGATCGGCCTGTTCGCGCAGCAGCCCGAACTGTTCATCCTCTCGACGGCGATCTGGATCGGCATCTGCACCGCGGGCGCCGCGCGCAACCGCAACTTCCGCTCGTACGGCTTCGTGCTGGCCGGCTACACGGCCTCGCTGATCGGCATTCCCGCCTCGCAGCACCCGGACGGCGCGTTCCTCAGCGCGCTCACGCGGGTCGTCGAAGTCGTGGTCGGCATCGTCTGCGCGGGCGCGGTCAGCGGCCTCGTGTTCCCGCAGTTCGCCGGCCTGCAGATGCGCAGCACCGTGCGCGCGCGTTTCTCGGCCTTCGTCGACTACGTGTCGGCGTCGCTCGCCGGGCGCAACGACCGCGCGCAGATCGAGGCGACCAATGCGCGCTTCGTCGCCGATATCGTCGGCTTCGAGGCGGCGCGCAGCATCGCCGTATTCGAGGGGCACTACTCGCGCATGCGCGGCGGCCGGCTCGCGCGTCTGAACAGCGAGTTCATGACCGCCTCGACGCGCTTTCACGCGCTGCATCAGCTGATGAACCGTCTGCACGCGAGCGGCACGCCGGGCGCCGCGATCGCGATCGCGGCGCTCGAGCCGTACTTCAGGGAGATCGCGCCGCTGCTCGCGAAGTCGGGCGAGCCGGTGCTCACCGCGACCGATGCCGCGCACGCCGCGGCCCAGCTCGAGACCTACAAGGCCGAACTGCCGAAGCGCGTGCGCGCGACGCGCGGCGAACTGGAAACGCAGCCCGACGCGCCGCTGCTCGACTTCGACACCGCCGCCGAACTGCTCTACCGCTTCATCGACGATCTGCACGCCTACGCGGCCACCTACGCCTCGCTGGTGGTCGACACGCACGAGCGCGAACGCTGGATCGAGCGCTACGAGCCGAAGACCAACGCGATCGCGGCGGGCGTCGCCGGTCTGCGTGCCGCAATCGTGATGGTCGTGGTCGGCGCGTTCTGGATCGCGACCGCGTGGACGAGCGGTGCGACGCTGACGCTGAACGCGGCAACCACCAGCGCGCTCGTGGCATCGACGCCGGACCCGAAGCGCTCCGCGTTCCAGATGGCCGGCGGCACCGTGCTCGCGACGCTGATGGGCATGATCGTGGTATTCGGCGTGTATCCGCACATCGACGGCTTCGCGCTGCTGTGCGCCGCGCTCACACCGTTCCTGCTGCTCGGCGTGTTCATGACCACGCGCCCGGCGCTCGCGGGCTACGGCGTGGGCTACTGCATCTTCTTCTGCTTTCTCGCCGGCCCGGACAACGTCATGCACTACGACCCGAGCGCATTCATGAACGACGCGCTCGCGCTCGTGCTGTCGATGCTCGTGTCGTCGGTTGCGTTCGCGGTGCTGCTGCCGCCGTCGACGCCGTGGCTGCGCAACCGCCTGCTCGTCGATCTGCGCCGCCAGGTCGTGCTCGCCGGCAGTGCGGGCATGCGCCACGTGCGTTCGCGTTTCGAGAGCGGCGCGCGCGATCTGATGTGCCAGATCAACGCGCTCTCGCCGAACGAGCCTGAAACGAAGCGCGACACGCTGCGCTGGCTGTTCTCGGTGCTCGAAGTCGGCAACGCGGTGATCGATCTGCGCGGCGAAGTGGCGGCGCTGCCGGCCGAGCCGCGCCATGACCGCTCGACGCCGTGGCGCGTCGCGCTGCGCGGCCTGCTCGAGGCCTTGAACGAGCTCTTCGAGCGGCCGCGCGAAGACCGCTTCGAGCGCGCGCTCGCTGCGACCGCCGACGCGATCGCCGAAGTGCAGCAGATGATGAGCCGCTTCACGCCGACGCGCGAAGAACGCCACCAATTGCTGCGCATTCTCAGTCAACTGCATTTCATCCGTACCGCGCTGCTCGATCCGCAGTCGCCGCTCGCCTCGGCGATCGGCGCACGGCATGGGGCGAGCGGCGCGTCAGAAGAAGGAGCTCCTCATGCCACGTGATATCGCCGTACTCGATGCCTACGTGCCGGCCATCGTGCTGCTTTTTATCGCGGGCTCCGCGTTGACCTGGGTGCTCGACCGCGTGCTCGCCTATACGGGCCTCTATCGCGTGGTGTGGCACCCCTCCCTGTTCCGGGCCAGCTTGCTCGTGTCCGTGTGCGGCCTTCTCGGCCTCGCCGTTTATCGTTGACCAGAGTCGAATCATGACCATCCGAAATCTTGTGGGCTTCGTCGCGACAGCCGTCATTTTTATCGTCGCGATCCTGATTGGCCGCGTGCTGTGGGTCCATTACATGGACGAACCGTGGACCCGCGACGGGCGCGTGCGCGCCGAGATCGTCAACGTCGCGCCCGACGTGTCGGGCGCGATCGTCGATCTGCCGGTCAAGGACAACCAGCTCGTGAAGAAGGGCGACCTGCTGATGCAGATCGATCCGTCGCACTACCAGATCGCCGTCGAGCAGGCGCAGGCGGCTGTTGCCGCACGCAAGGCCGAATTGCAGATGAGGCGCGACGACGCGCAACGGCGCGCCGACATGGATGCGCTCGTAGTGTCGAAGGAAAACCGCGAAAACGCGACGCATACGGCGTCGGCCGCCGAGGCCGCCTACCAGCAGGCGCTCGCCGCGCTCGACGCCGCGAAGCTGAATCTCGAACGCACGCGCGTCGTCTCGCCGGTCGACGGCTACGTGACGAACCTCAGCGTGTTCCGTGGCGACTACGCGACCGCGGGCGCCGCCAAGCTCGCGATCGTCGACAGCCATTCGTTCTGGGTCTACGGCTACTTCGAGGAAACCAAGCTGCCGCACGTGCGCATCGGCGACAAGGCCGAAGTGAAGCTGATGAGCGGCGGCACGCTGCAAGGCCACGTGGAAAGCATCTCGCGCGGCATCTACGACCGCGACAATCCGCAAAGCCATGAACTGCTCGCCGACGTGAACCCGACCTTCAACTGGGTGCGCCTCGCGCAACGCGTGCCGGTGCGCGTGAAGATCGATTCCGTGCCCGACGACGTGATGCTGGCCGCGGGCACGACCTGCACGGTGATCGTGCGGCCGGCGACGCGCAAGGCGAGTTGATCGGGCCGCCGCGGGGCGGCGGGGAGCGCAGGGGAACATCAAGCAGCGTCGGAAAGCAGCGAGGGCGGCAGGCGAATCGAAACCCGAATCGCCTGCCGCCCTCGCTTGTGCGTCCGATTCGCGACAAAACTTGTCCGCACAATTCGCTCAAGCCACATTACACTTCGACCCATGCTTACAAACATTGGTTGACGCGGCCCCACGCCGCGGATTTCGCGTGAGACACCGACAAAGACCGCAAAAAAACCCTGAAGACGACAAAAGGGAGCATGAAGGGGGCATGAAGAGCACACGCCAGGCCCCGCACGCGTCGGCCGCCGGTTTCTCACCTTCACTGTGTGCCTTGATCTCCTTCATCTAGCGTATGGAAACGAGCCTCGATAAAAACGCCCTCGCCGGCGCGCCCCCTTCCCCCTCTGCCGCTGCGCCGGCCGTCGCCAAAGTCCAGCGCACGGTTTACTCCGTGCTCGGCGCGATCAGCTTCTCGCACCTGCTCAACGACATGATCCAGTCGTTGATTCTCGCGATCTACCCGATGTTCAAGGAGAACTTCTCGCTGTCGTTCGGGCAGATCGGCCTCATCACGCTGACTTACCAGATCACGGCGTCGCTGCTGCAGCCGCTCGTCGGCAGCTATACCGACAAGCATCCGAAGCCGTATTCGCTGCCGGTCGGCATGGGCTTCACGCTCGCCGGCCTGCTGCTGATGTCGGTCGCGTCGAGCTTCGGCGTGCTGCTCATCGCCGCCGCGCTGGTCGGCTGCGGCTCGTCGGTGTTCCATCCGGAATCGTCGCGGGTCGCACGCATGGCCTCGGGCGGCCGCCACGGGCTCGCGCAGTCGCTGTTCCAGGTCGGCGGCAACGCGGGTTCGTCGCTCGGACCGCTGCTCGCCGCGCTGATCGTGTATCCGCACGGCCAGGGCAGCATTGCGTGGTTCTCGGCGGCGGCGCTCGTCGCGATCGTCGTGCTCACGCAGATCGGGCGCTGGTACAAGCGTCATCCGTCGGTCAAGAAAGCGCGCGGCCAGGCGACCCACGCGACGCTGCCGCGCAACAAGATCGTCATGGCGATGAGCGTGCTGGTGCTGCTCGTGTTCTCGAAATACTTCTACCTCGCGAGCATCAACAGCTACTTCACGTTCTATCTGATCGACCGGTTCCATCTGTCGGTGCAGGCCGCGCAGATCCATCTGTTCGTGTTCCTCGCGGCGGTCGCGGCGGGCACGGTGATCGGCGGGCCGATCGGCGACAAGATCGGCCGCAAGTACGTGATCTGGGTGTCGATCCTCGGCGTCGCGCCGTTCACGCTGCTGCTGCCGTACGCGAACCTGTTCTGGACCGGCGTGCTGACGGTCGTGATCGGCGTGGTGCTAGCCTCGGCGTTCTCGGCGATCCTCGTCTACGCGCAGGAACTGATTCCCGGCAAGGTCGGCATGGTCGCGGGGCTGTTCTTCGGCTTCGCGTTCGGCCTGGGCGGAGTCGGCGCGGCCGTGCTCGGCCAGCTCGCCGACGCGACGAGCATCGCGTTCGTCTACAAGGTCTGCTCGTTCCTGCCGCTGATCGGCGTGCTGACGGTGCTGCTGCCGGATATCGAGGGGAAGCGCGCGAAAGCGTGATGGTTTGAGTGGATGCTGCATGCGGTTGCATGCGAGGGAAAGGCGCCTTGGGGCGCCTTTTTCTTTTGGAACGGTCGGGATGGGTGATGTCTTGAGGGTATGGGTCCCGAAGCGCTTATCCGCTTTGCAAGATCTGCGAGCAAATTTCAGAGTTATCCGACTGTATTGGAGGCAAGTTTGCTTTAACGCCGAGGAGAGTTAGAGGTGGTCCCCGTTTAGGATCGCAAGACGCAATGCACACTACATGAAGGTCGCGAATGAGCCCGATCACTGTCCACGTGACGGCACAAACAAAAATACACGCGAGCAAAAGAATTCGGGGTTTGGGAACCCACTATTTGGCTACGCTAATTTCATCACACGTTATTTTCTTACTGACTTTTGGCTCATTCGCCTATGGGAAAACCGTTTATTCGGTGCCCTTTGATTATGAAAAATTTCCTTCGTCGTCGATCCATTTCACTGGGAATATACCCAAAGAGATCGACCACTTCTGCCAGACAGCCAAGCATGCTTCCAATGACGATATCGCCGCATGCGAACAGCGAGACTTCGAACATCTGAACTCGGAGCTCAGTTCGAGGTACTCGCAGGTTCTGAAGGAAATAAAGGAAATCGATAAAGAATCGAGGGCATCCGGCGATCCTCTCGCCGAACCTGCTTTCATCAGCGCACAGGATAATTGGATAAAATATCGCGATAGTTACTGTTACGCCTATGTCTATGCAATGGGCGAAGCATCCGCGCGCTACATTTACTTTTGGGACTGCATGAAAGGAGCTACTCAGGACCGAATCAAACAGCTAGAAAAATTTCTCAATCCCTAAGAGCACAACGAATGCGGCATGCGGGTTTTCGCCTAACCTGCTCCTGCGATGGCTTGCCTGCTGGCGTCAGCCTTACCCGCTCCAGTACTTCGCCTGCTTGTTGGCATAGGTGAAGCACCAAGCCTTCCGACGCGACGTTCAACGCATAGTTCTCGAAGCACGTCTCCACAGAAAAAAACATGCCGCAACCGCGAGAACAGCGACGCCATCAACGACAGCGAGAACGGGAAGCGGATCGCTCCACTTGTCCATGTTTGTCGTGCGCGAATAGTACGGTTCGCCACTGCCATATGCTTCGTTCAGGTTCACGAGATTAAACGCAACAACTGCAGCGACGAAGGCAAACAGAATAGCGCCCGTCAGAAGACGCGCAACCGGGATTTTCGACATGTCAGTACCTGACGGTTAGCGGGATGTAGCAGTCCGGCGACGACGCGACCCACTCATTCAGATCCCTCGCAAATGCCTCCATTTCGATGTGCAGGTTGATGCACCCAGCGCTACCTGCATGTGTGCCGCCGTGAATAAAAAAACCACCCCGTCCGTACGTCTGTGTTCCTGGATAGATGTGAATCGTGATCCGATGATCACCCCACGCCGCTCGAGGAGCAAGGCTATACCAGTGGTTTTCCCACATTTGCGACGGCAGTATCCAGTATCGGCCGGAAGGAATAGGACCCGTATTGTGCTCACGCTGGCGAGCCGGCGAGTAATCAAAACTTCGTCTGTCAGCCACGCTGCCCGACGATGCCGCATAAGTCCGAAAAACGGGACCATTCATAGTCAGAAAGCGACCGCTAAAGTCAAGGGATACCTGCGATCTGGCTCAAACAGGGCCAGTCGGAGTACCGTGCTCAGCGGCATATCGATCAGACATGCAAACTTCTCATTTGAAATGAAAAAGATGACCGAGCCGAAATAGAAACTGCCTAAGACAATCGGCTCGATTCACAGCACCTGTACCGGCAAGGCCCGTAAATTACCAGGCAACGACCGAATAAGATATGGGCGACGGATGATTCTGCAGCTCAGCCGGAGCAAGCCGAACCAGACAGGCGGCGAGCTGCACCACACAACCGCCCCGCGCCCCGCAAACCCCATCACTCCCGCCCGCAGCCCACGCACGCGCCCGCGCCCGCGCCCGCCCCTCATGGTCAACCCGCATTACCCACTCCACGATGCCTGTCTATGCTGATGCGGACACCCGCGCCTCCCTCGGGCGCGGAATTTGCGCGACTGTTTCATCCGCCCCCCTCCACCACGCCGCACGAGGATCGCCGCCGATGACCCGCTACCGCGATTTCCACCGCCGCTCGATCGAGAACCCCGAGGCTTTCTGGGGCGACGAAGCGAAGCGCATCCACTGGCACACGCCGTTCGACAGCGTGCTCGACCGCTCGAATCCGCCGTTCGCGCGCTGGTTCGTCGGCGGCCGCACGAATCTGTGCCACAACGCGGTCGACCGGCATCTCGCCGAGCGCGCGCAGCAGAACGCGCTCGTCTACGTATCGACGGAAACCGGCATCGAGCGGCACTACACCTACGCCGAGCTGTACGCGGAAATCAACCGCATGGCCGCGGTCATGCGCTCGCTCGGCGTCAAGCGCGGCGACGTCGTGCTGATCTATCTGCCGATGATCCCCGAGGCGCTGTTCGCGATGCTCGCGTGCGCACGCCTCGGCGCGATTCACTCGGTCGTGTTCGGCGGCTTTGCGGCGCCGAACCTCGCCACCCGTATCGACGACGCCAGACCCGCCCTGATCGTCACCGCCGACGCCGGCGCACGCGGCGGCAAGGTGATCGACTACACACCGCTCGTCGACGAAGCGCTCGCGCGCGCCGCGCACAAGACACCGCACGTGCTGCTGATCGACCGGCAGCTCGCGCCCGAGCGCCTGAACGCGCCCTATCTCGTCGCCTACGAGCCGCTGCGCGAGCAGTTCTTCGACGCCCACGTGCCGTGCGAATGGCTCGAATCGAACGAGCCTTCCTATGTGCTCTACACCTCGGGCACGACCGGCAAGCCGAAGGGCGTGCAGCGCGACGTCGGCGGCTATGCGGTCGCGCTCGCGGCCTCGATGGAATACATCTTCGAGGGCAAGCCCGGCGACACGATGTTCACCGCTTCCGACGTGGGCTGGGTGGTCGGCCACAGCTATATCGTCTACGCGCCGTTGATCGCGGGTCTCACCACCGTCATGTACGAAGGCACGCCGATTCGCCCGGACGGCGGCATCTGGTGGCGGCTCGTCGAGCGGCACAGGATCAACCTGATGTTCACCGCGCCGACCGCGCTGCGCGTGCTGAAGAAGCAGGACCCGGCGCTGCTGAAGGCGGCCGATCTGTCGAGCCTGCGCACGCTCTTTCTCGCCGGCGAGCCGCTCGACGAGCCGACCGCCGCATGGATTTCCGGCGCGCTCGACAAACCCGTCATCGACAACTACTGGCAGACCGAAACCGGCTGGCCGATGCTCGCGATCCCGCGCGGCGTCGAAGCGCTGCCGACCAAGCTCGGCTCGCCTGGCGTGCCGTCGGCCGGCTTCAGCCTGACGCTGCGCAACGAACTGACGGGCGAGCCGTGCGCAGTCGGCGAAAAAGGCGTGCTGACGCTCGACCATCCGTTGCCGCCGGGCTGCATGTCGACGGTGTGGGGCGACGACCGCCGCTTCGTCAGCACCTACTGGTCGAGCATTCCGAACCATCAGGTCTATTCGACGTTCGACTGGGGCGTGCAGGATGCGAACGGCTACGTAACGATCCTCGGCCGCACCGACGACGTCATCAACGTCGCCGGCCACCGGCTCGGCACGCGCGAGATCGAGGAAGCGCTGTCGAGCCACGCGGCCGTCGCGGAAGTGGCGGTGGTCGGCGTGACGGATGCGCTCAAGGGGCAGACCGCGATGGCCTTCGTCGTGCTGCGCGGCGCGCGCCCCGATAACGATCCTGGCGGCCGCGACCCGAGCGAGCGTGCGCGGCTCGAAGCCGAACTGCTGGCGACGGTCGATCGCCAGCTCGGCACGATCGCGCGGCCAACGCGCGTGGTGATGGTGTCGATGCTGCCGAAGACGCGCTCCGGCAAACTGCTGCGCCGCGCAATCGCGGCGCTCGCGGAAGGCCGCGAGCCCGGCGACCTGCCGACGATCGAAGACCCGGCCGCGCTACAGCAGGTGCGCGATGCGCTCGGTGGTGCGCTCGAATGAGAGCGGACAAGGCTGAATTGCTGCGGGAGCCGGGCGTGAAGCTGACATGAGGCCGGCGTGAGGTGCGGGTGTGCAGCACTTGAAGCGCTGGAGTCAAGCAGCGGCGACGGCTAAGGCGCGAGTATCGAAGCGCCGACGCGCAACGTCAGCGCGAGCAACGCGCGCCCCGCGGCAAAAAATCAGCGAGTCCCGCATTCGCGTCCGCCGTATCGCCAACCCGCCGCTGTAGCGCGCCTTTACCCGCGTCACCAGCAAGTCAGCCGGCCAACTTCGCGCGCGGCTTCGCTACTTACCCTCGCGCCGTCCCTGCCCGCTCCCCCGCCTCACCATGCGCTTCGAAAAAGCGCGCAAGAATCGCGTTCGAATACGTGCCCGCGATCTCGGTGAGGAACGACATGAACGACGTCGGCGCGTGATCGTCGGCGGTATCGGAAATGGTGCGCACGACCGCATACGGCACGCCGTACTCGTAGCAGACCTGCGCGAGCGCCGCGCCTTCCATCTCGACCGCGAGCGCATCGGGCAAGGCTTCGCGCAATGCCGCGACGGCCGCCGCGCTCGCGACGAACTGATCGCCGCTGACGATCAACCCGCGATGCACGCGCGGCTCGCGCGTGCCGAAGCGCGCCGCGCAAGCCGCGCCTTCCTCGGCGGCGAAGCGCTCGCAGGCGGCGGCGAGCCGGTCGGCGAGCGTCGCATCGACGCCGAAACGCGACACGCCGAGCAGCGGCACCTCGAAGCGCGGGAACAGCGGCGACGCGTCGATATCGTGCTGCAGCAGCGTATCGGCGACGACGATATCGCCGATACGCACCTCGCTGCCGACGCCGCCGGCCACCCCGGTGAACACGATCGCTTCGACATCGAACGCATGGATCAGCGCGCTGACGGTAGCCGCCGCCGCGACCTTGCCGACGCGCGCGAGCGTGACGACGCACGGCGTGCCACGCACGGTGCCGACGTGATAATCGCGCTGGCCGTGCGTGACCGTGCGCACGCCGGATTCGGCGCGCATCGCTTCGATCAGATCGCCGAGTTCCTGCGGCAGCGCGGCCAGCACGCCGAGCGGACGCCGCGCATCGGCGCTGGTGACTACATTAGCGCCTGCATTCGGAACAGCATTGAGATTGGCCTCGGGAGCCGCGCCCGGGATAGTCGTCGTGGGTGCGCTCATTCGACCGCCTGCAATTTAGCCACCGCGAGCGCCAGCCACTTCTCGCCGTGCCGCTTGAACTTGACCTGCGCCTTCGCATCGGTGCCGCCGCCTTCGAGCGCGGTGATCGTGCCTTCGCCGAACTTCGTGTGGAACACCTGCTGACCGACGCGGAAGCCCGTTTCCGCCGCGCGCTGCTCGTTCGCGAAAGCGGGCAGCGTGGCCGGGGTCGTCGAGGCGGGGCCCGTGTAGCCAGGCCGCGCGAACCAGTCGCGTCCATAGCCGGCGTTGTCCGAGCGGCCGCCCCAGCGCGAACCCGCCTCGACCTTCGGCGTGAGCCACTTGAGCGTGTCCTGCGGCAGTTCGTCGAAAAAGCGCGAGCGGATGTTGTAGCGCGTCTGGCCGTGCAGCATGCGGCTCTGCGCGAACGACAGATAGAGCCGCTCCTTCGCGCGCGTGATCGCCACGTACATGAGGCGCCGTTCTTCTTCGAGGCCGTCCGTTTCCATCGCGCTGTTCTCGTGCGGGAACAGCCCTTCTTCGAGACCGGTGATGAACACCGCGGTGAATTCGAGCCCCTTGGCCGCGTGTACCGTCATCAGCTGCACGGCTTCCTGGCCGGCCTGCGCCTGGTTGTCGCCCGCTTCGAGCGACGCGTGCGACAGAAAACCGGCGAGCGGCGTCATCGTGTCGGGGTTTTGCGCGGGCTCGGCGAGATCGGGCGCATCGAGCACGACCGTGTTCGGATCGTCGGTCGCGACCGCCAGTTCGGGCGCGGCGCTCGCACCGGGGCGCAGCGGAATCGAGCGCGCGGGCGTATCGAGCCCGTAGCCCTCTTCGCTGACGAACGCGGCCGCCGCGTTGACGAGTTCCTGCAAGTTTTCGAGCCGGTCCTGGCCTTCGCGCTCGTTCTGGTAGAACTCCGCGAGACCGCTCGTGCGGACCACGTACTCGACGGTTTCGGGCAGGCTCATCTGCTGCGTTTCCGCGCGCATCCTGCCGATCAGGTTCGCGAACGCGGCGAGGCTCGAACCGGCTTTGCCCGCGACGTACGGAATTGCCGCGGCCATCGAGCAGTTGTACAGGCGCGCCGCGTCCGCGAGCTGTTCGAGCGAGCGCGCGCCGATGCCGCGCGTCGGGAAATTGACGACGCGCGCGAACGCGGTGTCGTCGTTCGGGTTGTCGATCAGACGCAGATAGGCGAGCGCGTGCTTGACTTCCTGGCGCTCGAAAAAGCGCAGGCCGCCATACACGCGATACGCGATGCCCGCGTTCACGAGCGTGTGCTCGATCGTGCGCGACTGCGCGTTGCTGCGATAGAGCACGGCAATTTCGCTGCGCGAGGTGCCGGTGCTGATGAGCGCCTTGATTTCCTCGACGATCCAGCCCGCTTCCTGCGAATCGGTTGCCGATTCGTAGACGCGCACCGGCTCGCCGTGCCCCGCGTCGGTACGCAGATTCTTGCCGAGGCGCCGCGAGTTGTTGGCGATCAACTGGTTTGCGGCATCGAGAATATGGCCGTGCGAGCGGTAGTTCTGTTCGAGCTTGATCAGATTGCGCACGTTGAACTCATGCTCGAAGTCGCGCATGTTGCCGACGTTCGCGCCGCGGAATGCGTAGATCGACTGGTCGTCGTCGCCGACCGCGAAGATCGCGTTGTGCTGACCCGCGAGCAGCTTGAGCCACGCGTATTGCAGCTTGTTGGTGTCCTGGAACTCGTCGACGAGGATGTGCCGGAAGCGCGCCTGGTAATGCGCGCGCAGCGGCGGATTGTGCGCGAGCAGTTCGTGGCAGCGCAGCAGCAGCTCGGGGAAATCGACCACGCCTTCGCGCTGGCACTGCTGGTCGTAGGCTTCGTAGAGTTCGACGAACTTGCGATTGAAGTTGTCGGTGGCGTCGACGTCTTTCGGCCGCAGCCCCTGCTCTTTCGCGTTGTTGATGAAGTACTGGAGATTTTTCGCCGGGTACTTTTCGTCGTCGATGTTGAGGCCCTTCATGAGGCGCTTGATCGCGGAAAGCTGGTCGGCGGTATCGAGAATCTGGAACGTGGCGGGCAGGCCCGCGTCGCGGTGATGCGCGCGCAGCATGCGGTTGCAGAGACCGTGGAAGGTGCCGATCCACATGCCGCGCGTGTCGATGGGCAGGAGCGCCGAGAGGCGCGCCATCATTTCGCGGGCGGCCTTGTTCGTGAAGGTGACGGCGAGCACGGTCGCGGGAGACGCGAGGCCGTGCTGGATGAGCCACGCGATGCGGGTGATCAGGACGCGGGTTTTGCCGCTGCCGGCACCTGCGAGGATCAGTGCGGGCTCATTGGGGAGCGTGACGGCGGCGTGTTGTTCGGGGTTCAGATTGGCGAGGAGATCGGGCATTTTCTCTGGCGGACGGCAGGGCGAATGACATTATAGGCCCCTGTGCGGGGCGGGATTTTTTTGTTGGTCTGGATTGGGGGGGTGTCGTTGTTCTGGGTTTGTTGGCGCTTGCGCGGCGCGGGCGGTTTTTTTGTTGTTGTTCTGGATTTGTTGGCCTTTCCTTGTGTTCATGTCGGTCTATTGGCGTTGCCCCTGTGCGGGGCGGCACCTACTTTCTTTGCGGCTGCAAAGAAAGTAGGCAAAGAAAGCAGCTTCACACCGCTAATTCTTAAGCGGGCCCCCTGGCTCGGAGGGGGCAGTGGTGCATCTGGAATCGGTGCCCTCGCACATTCAATGCAGGTGACAAAGCCATCATCCGCTCCCACTCCGCACTGCGTGCGTCGCGGACGGGTCTGCCAGGAGAACCCGCGGGTTCGTTCGCGCAACGGGGGCCATCGGCTGCACCTCGGCGACACGCCGAAACAACCGATGGTTTTTGAGCCGGGCTTCGGCGCGCGTAGCGCCGCCGGAAGAATGACGGCCTTGTCACTGACGCGGAATGCGCGAGGAGACAGATTCCAGATGCACCACGATCCCCTCCAAGCCAGGGGACCCGCTTCAGAATTAGCGGTGTGAAGCTGCTTTCTTTGCCTACTTTCTTTGCAGCCGCAAAGAAAGTAGGTGCCGCCCCGCACAGGGGCAACGCCAATAGACCGACAAGAAAACAAGGAAAGGCCAACAAACCCAGAAAAACGAAAAAACCCGCCCCACGCAGGCCCCTCCCCCTCCCAGCTATAATCTCCAATCCTCCGCATCCAAAATCCTGCCTTTAACCAGAAACATGAGCGACACCTCGAGCGACCCCACCTCGACGCTTGCCAAAAGCTTCGAACCCCACACCATCGAAGCCCATTGGGGCCCGGAATGGGAAAAGCGCGCCTACGCCGCGCCCTCCTTCGACTCCAATCGCAAGGATTTCTCGATCCAGCTGCCGCCGCCGAACGTCACGGGCACGCTGCACATGGGCCACGCGTTCAACCAGACCATCATGGACGGCCTCGCGCGCTATCACCGTATGCTCGGTGAAAACACGCTGTGGGTGCCGGGCACGGACCACGCCGGGATCGCCACGCAAATCGTCGTCGAACGGCAACTGGACGCGCAGGGCGTGTCGCGCCACGACCTCGGCCGCGCCAAGTTCGTCGAGCGCGTGTGGGAATGGAAGCAGCAGTCGGGCTCGACCATCACGAGCCAGGTGCGCCGCCTCGGCGCGTCGATCGACTGGTCACGCGAATACTTCACGATGGACGACAAAATGTCGGCCGCCGTGCGCGACGTATTCGTACGCCTGTATGAACAGGGCCTGATCTATCGCGGCAAGCGTCTCGTCAACTGGGACCCGGTGCTGCTCACCGCCGTCTCCGACCTCGAAGTGGTCAGCGAGGAAGAAAACGGCCACCTGTGGCACATCCAGTATCCGCTCACCGACGGCTCGGGCCATCTGACCGTCGCCACCACGCGTCCGGAAACCATGCTCGGCGACACCGCCGTGATGGTGCATCCCGAAGACGAACGCTACGCACACCTGATCGGCAAGACCGTCACGCTGCCGCTGTCGAACCGCGAAGTGCCGATCATCGCCGACGACTACGTCGACCGCGAATTCGGCACCGGCGTCGTCAAGGTCACGCCCGCGCACGATTTCAACGACTACCAGGTCGGCCTGCGCCACCAGCTGCCGCAAATCGAAATCCTCACGCTCGACGCGAAGATCAACGACAACGCGCCCGAAAAATACCGCGGCCTCGATCGTTTCGACGCCCGCAAGCAGGTCGTCGCCGATCTCGAAGCGCTCGGCGCGCTCGAATCGGTCAAGCCGCACAAGCTGATGGTGCCGCGCGGCGACCGCACCGGCGTCGTGATCGAGCCGATGCTGACCGACCAGTGGTTCGTCGCGATGAGCAAGCCGGCTCCCGAGGGCACGTTCAACCCGGGCAAGTCGATCGCCGAAACCGCGCTGAACGTGGTCCGTAACGGCCAGATCAAATTCGTGCCGGAGAACTGGACCACCACCTACTACCAGTGGCTCGAAAACATCCAGGACTGGTGCATCTCGCGTCAGCTCTGGTGGGGCCATCAGATTCCGGCGTGGTACGGCGAGAACGGCGAAATCTTCGTTGCGAAGACCGAGGAAGACGCGCGCGCGAAAGCCGCCGCGGCCGGCTACACGGGTGCGTTGAAACGCGACGAAGACGTGCTCGACACGTGGTTCTCGTCGGCGCTCGTGCCGTTCTCGTCGCTCGGCTGGCCGAACGAAACCGAGGAACTGAAGCACTTCATGCCATCGTCGGTGCTCGTCACCGGCTTCGACATCATCTTCTTCTGGGTCGCGCGAATGGTCATGATGACCACGCACTTCACGGGCAAGGTGCCGTTCGACACGGTCTACGTGCACGGCCTCGTGCGCGACGCCGAAGGCCAGAAGATGTCGAAGAGCAAGGGCAATACGCTCGACCCGATCGATATCGTCGACGGCATCGGCCTCGACGCGCTCGTCGCAAAGCGCACCACCGGCCTCATGAATCCGAAGCAGGCCGCGTCGATCGAAAAGAAAACCCGCAAGGAGTTTCCGGACGGCATTCCGGCGTTCGGCACCGACGCGCTGCGCTTCACGATGGCCTCGATGGCCACGCTCGGGCGCAACATCAACTTCGACCTCGCGCGCTGCGAGGGCTATCGCAACTTCTGCAACAAGCTGTGGAACGCCACGCGCTTCGTGCTGATGAACTGCGAAGGCCACGATTGCGGTTTCGGCCAGCCGGCGCAATGCGGCGAATGCGGGCCGGAAGGCCATCTGCATTTCTCGCCGGCCGACCGCTGGATCGTGTCGCTGCTGCAACGCGTGGAAGCCGAAGTCGCCAAGGGTTTTGCCGACTATCGCTTCGACAATGTCGCCAATGCCCTATACAAGTTCGTATGGGACGAATACTGTGACTGGTATCTCGAACTTGCAAAGGTCCAGATCCAGACGGGACAGCCGAACCAGCAGCGCGCCACGCGCCGCACGCTGTTGCGCGTGCTCGAAACGGTGCTGCGCCTCGCGCATCCGGTGATTCCGTTCATTACCGAAGCGCTGTGGCAGAAAGTGGCGCCGCTCGCGGCACGCTACCCCGAGGGCAAGGCCGAAGGCGAAGCGTCCATCATGGTGCAGCCGTACCCCATCGCCGAGCCCGCCAAGCTCGACGAAGACGCCGAGCGCTGGGCCGCCGACCTCAAGGCCGTGATCGACGCGTGCCGGAATCTGCGTGGCGAGATGAACCTGTCGCCGGCCGTGAAGGTGCCGTTGCTCGCCACCGGCAACGCGGAGCGGCTTCGCACTTTCGCGCCATACGCCCAGGCATTGGCGCGTTTGTCCGAAGTGCAGATCATCGCCGACGAGGCTACGCTCGATGCGCAGGCGGATGGCGCGCCGATTGCTATCGTAGGAAGCGACAAGCTCGTCTTGAAGGTCGAAATCGACGTGGCCGTCGAGCGGGAACGCCTGTCGAAAGAGATCGCGCGTCTCACCGCCGAAATCGCCAAATGCAACGGCAAGCTGCAGAATCAGGCTTTCGTTGCCAAGGCGCCGCCGGCGGTCGTTGAACAGGAACAAAAACGTCTCGCCGATTTCGAAGCTACCGTCGGCAAGCTGAAAGCGCAACTGGATCGCTTGCCGGTCTGATCGACACGTCTTGCCCCACCGCCGCCGCGGTGGGCAAGGCCTTAAACCAGAGGACTCAGGGTAATCACATGCTAAAAGTTACAAAGGCGGTATTTCCGGTAGCCGGTCTTGGCACCCGATTCCTCCCTGCCACGAAGGCAAGCCCGAAAGAAATGCTGCCGATCGTCGACAAGCCGCTGATTCAGTACGCTGTCGAGGAAGCGATGGCAGCCGGCATCACCGAAATGATCTTCGTCACGGGCCGCAGCAAGCGGGCGATCGAGGACCATTTCGACAAGTCCTATGAAATCGAGGCCGAACTCGAGGCGCGCGGCAAGGACAAGCTGCTCGAACTCGTGCGCAGCATCAAGCCAAGCCATGTCGACTGCTTCTACGTGCGCCAGGCCGAAGCGCTCGGCCTCGGCCACGCGGTGCTGTGCGCAGAAAAGCTGGTCGGCGAAAACCCGTTCGCCGTGATCCTCGCGGACGACCTGCTGTACGGCACGCCGCCCGTGATGACGCAGATGATCGAGGTGTTCGATCACTATCACAGCTCGGTGATCGGCGTCGAAGAGATCCCGCCGCAAGACACGAAGTCGTACGGTATCGTCGACGGCAAGGAGTGGGAAGATTCGATCATCAAGATGTCGGGCATCGTCGAAAAGCCGGAGCCGAGCGTGGCGCCGTCGAACCTCGGCGTGGTCGGCCGCTATGTGCTCAAGCCGCGCATCTTCAATCATCTGCGCTCGATCAAGCCCGGCGCGGGCGGCGAATTGCAGCTGACGGACGCGATCCAGTCGCTGCTCGCCGACGAACAGGTGCTCGCGTACAAGTATCACGGCACGCGTTTCGACTGCGGCAGCAAGCTCGGTTATCTGAAGGCAACGGTCGAGTTCGCGCTGCGTCACCCGGAAGTGGCCGCCGATTTCGAGCAGTATCTGCGCACGCGTTCGCCGGTGCTGGAAGGCTGACGGATTCGCTTCGCGGCCTGCGGGCCGCGGGGCCATTCAACGCAACGCGCGCCACACCGCTGAGCGTGCCCTCGGGTGCGCTCGGTGCGCTCAAAACGAAAAGGCGCTGTGCCCCGCATTCGCGGGCACAGCGCCTTTTCTGCTTCTTGCGTACCGCCTCGCGTGGCGGGTTTGGCCGAGTGCCGGGTTCTGGCGGGTTTGACTGCCTAGCGCCGCCGCATCAGAAACGTGAACACCTTGTCTTGCGCCGAGCTTTCGACAATCTCGTTGCCGGTCTGCTTCGCGAACGCGGCAAAATCGCGCTGCGAGCCGGGATCGGTGGCGAGCACCTTGAGAATCTGGCCGCTTTCCATGTCGGCGAGCGCCTTCTTGGCGCGCAGGATGGGCAGCGGGCACATGAGCCCGCGCGCATCGACTTCCTTGTGAATCTGAATTTGCATCGACGATGACCTTCGGGACGAGGGCGTCGCTCGCGACGCCGGACAGAGGGCCAAATTCTACAGCAGGCGGTGTTTCGCCGCCCGGGCCTGCGACGGTGCGTGTCACCGCCTCGACACGATCCGCCCCGCTTCACCTCGCCTCGCCCGCCCTCGAGCGGCAACCCGCGCCGCTACAGCATCACCGCCTGCCCGCTTTGCAGCGACTCGCGCAGCGCCATGCCAATCCGCGTCGCTTCGAGCGCATCGGCCAGCGTCGCCCCCGCCTGCGCCGACTCGGGTTGAGCCACCCCGCCCTGCACCGCCGCAACGAACGCGCGTGCCTCGTGCAGAAATGCATCCTCGAAACGGTCGAAAAAGTTCGGCGTGCATTCGTTGCGAACCCCGCTCGCGTCATAAATCTCGACGCGATTCGCGCGCGGATTGCGGCCGATCGCGAGCGCGCCCGCCGTGCCGATCACTTCGCTATGCGTGTCGTTGCCGTGCGCCTGCGTGCGCGACGCGTAGAACATCGCGAGCTTGCCGCCCTCGAATTCGCAGATCGCGACGCCGTTGTCGACGTCGCCGAATTCACGCAAGCCTTCGTGCAACGCAACGGCCCCCGCCGCGAACACGCGCGTCGCACGCGGCTTGCCGAGCAGCCAGCGCGCGACGTCGATGTCGTGCACGGTGCAGTCGAGAAAGATGCCGCCCGAGGTCGCCGCGAAGCGCACGAAGAAACCGTCGGTATCGTTTTTGTCGGTGGTCTGCGAGCGCACGAGAAACGGCCGGCCGATCTGGCCCATCGCGATCCTGTCGAACGCGTCCTTGTAGCTCGGATCGAAGCGCCGCATGAAGCCGATCGTCGCCTGCAAGTGCGGATAGCGCGCCGCCACCGCCAGCACGCGCTCGCATTCGGCCACGTCGAGCGACAGCGGCTTTTCGCAGAACACGTGCTTGCCGGCCTGCAAGGCGTCGACGATCTGCTGCGCGTGCAGCGACGACGGCGTGACGAGCCACACCGCATCGACCTGCGGATCGGCGAGCAGGTCTGCGTAATCGGTGTAAAGACGCGGCTCGGGCAGTGCATCGCGAGCCCATGCGAGTTCGTCTTCCAACGGACTGCAGGCGGCCGCGAGCATGGCGCCCGGCACGCGATACGCGAGATTTTCGGCGTGCCGCTTGCCGAGCCGCCCAAGGCCCACCACGCCGAGGCGCACCTGCTGCGTAGCCGGCTTCATCACGCCACCTCGCCGAGTTGGATCGCGCGGCCTTCGCGCCACGAACGCGTCGCCGCTTCGGCGAGTTCGAGCGCTTTCAGACCATCGGCGACGGTCGTGCGCACCGGCTTGCCATGCCTGACCCCATCGAAGAAATGCGCGATTTCGAGCGCGTAGGCCGCACGATAGCGTTCGAGAAAGAACGCCTCGGGCACGTCGGTCGACACCTCGGTTTTCGAGTACGCGGTGACTTCGGTCGGCCGCACGTTGCCGGCTTGCAGCATGCCGCCGCTGCCGAGCACTTCGAAGCGCTGGTCGTAGCCGTAAGCGGCACGGCGCGCGGTGTTGATCTGGCACAGCCGGCCGCGCTTCGTGCGGATCGTGACCGCCGTCGAATCGATGTCGCCCGCCTCGGCAATCGCCGGATCGCCAAGGCAGCTGCCGGTGGCGTGCAGCGTGTCGGCTTCGTCGTCGAGAATCCAGCGGAAAATATCGAAGTCGTGAATCAGCATGTCCTTGAAGATGCCGCCCGAGTGCCGGATATATTCGAGCGGCGGCGCGCCCGGATCGCGGCTCGTGACGACGAGCATTTCCGGCGTGCCGATCTCGCCCGCGTCGAGGCGCGCTTTCAGCGACGCAAACGTCGGATCGAAACGGCGCTGAAAACCGATCATGCACACCACGCCCGCGCGCTCCACCGCTTGCGCGCACAGGCGCGCGCGCTCGAGCGCGAGATCGACCGGTTTCTCGCAGAACACGTGCTTGCTCTGCGCCGCCGACTTCACGATCAGGTCCGCATGCGTGTCGGTGCTCGAACAGATCACGGACGCGCCGATCGACGCGTCGCCGAGCGCGCCATCGATATCGGCAACCCGCGCGCCATGCTGCTCGGCCAGCGCCCCGGCGGCCTCGCGATTCACGTCGACAACGTACTTGAGCCGCACGCCGGGCTGCCGCGCAAGGTTAGCCGCATGAATCCTGCCGATGCGCCCCGCGCCGAACAGCGCGACGTCGATCGTGTTTACCGCGTCAGTCATCGTAGCCTCCAGGGTCGTGGGATTCTTCAACGTTCAGTTCGAGCTTGTACGCGAGCGCAATGAACAACGCCTGGCACAGGCAGATCGTGCTGGTCAGCGAGCGAAACGCGAACGCGCTGCCCTCTTTCACATACAACAGCGTGCTCGCGTAGCGCGCGAGCGGCGATAGTTGGCTATCCGTAATGACGAGCGTCTTCGCCTGAAGATGATGCGCGACGCGCAGGCAGTACTGCGTTTCCTTGCCATATGGCGCGAAGCTGATCGCGATCACGACGTCGCCCTTCTTCACGCTGCGAATCTGCTCGCGGTACATGCCGCCGAAGCCCGACACGAGATGCACGCGCTTGGGCGTGTGCTGCAACGCGTAGACGATGTAGCTCGCGACCGGAAACGAGCGCCGCACGCCGACCACGTAGATGTTGTCGGCCTGCTGCAGCATCTTCACGGCGGCGTCGAACTGCTTGTCGTCGAGGCCCGCCTCGAGTTCTTCGAGGCCGCCGCGCGACGCCGCGATGAACTCGCGCGCGACCGAGCCGCCCGACAAGGTGCCGGGCTTCTCGTCGATCAGCCGGCGAATGCGCTGCTGATAGCTCGGCGACGACACGCCCTGCTCCGCATAAGCCTGACGAAACACCGCCTGCAGATCGGAGAAGCCGGAAAAGCCGAAGCGCTGCGCAAAGCGCACGACCGCCGACGGATGCACGCCGCAGCTCGCGGCGATGTCGCTCGTGCGGTCCATCATCACGCTCGAACGATGCTGCTCGATATAGGTCGCGACGCTCTTCAACTGACGCGGCAGCGTCTCGTAGTTGTCCGCGATGCGCCGCATCAAATCCTCGACGCCCGGCAACGTTTCTTCGGTGTTCGGTTCCGCCATGTCTGCCCCTCGAGTGTTTTTTGCTATGCGGCAGAAGCACTCGCGGCCTCCCGCTCGTGCTTCCGACGCTGCCGATTATAGGCAGCGCCCCAAGCAAATGGAACATATTTTCCATTTTTATTTTTCGTGAAATTTTCTTTGCAAGACATCGAAAGATGGCCTACTCTTGGTCCTGAGCGGTGCCGCTTCGGCCCTGTTGTGCGGATTTACACGGAAATGGGCAACCATCCGCGAGGCGCGCCTTCAATGACAAACGACAGATCGAGAAAGGTGGAGACCATGAGACTTGGCAAAGGCAAGGCGGCGCTCAGGATTCTGGCGACGGCGTTGGCATTGGCATTGGCAACGGGATTCGGCGCGGCGACGGCAGCCCGCGCGGCGGACGCTCACTTCGTGCTGATCAGCCATGCGCCCGATTCGGATTCGTGGTGGAACACGATCAAGAACGCGATCAAACAGGCCGACGAGGACTTCAACGTTCAGACCGACTACCGCAATCCGCCGAACGGCGACATTGCCGACATGGCCCGTCTCGTCGAACAGGCGGCCGCGCGCAACTACGACGGCGTGATCGTCTCGATCGCCGACTTCGACGTGCTGAAGAGCTCGATTGCGAAAGTCACCGAAAAGCACATTCCGCTCGTCACGATCAATTCGGGTACCGAAGAACAGAGCGCCAAGCTCGGCGCGCTCATGCACGTCGGCCAGCCCGAATACGCGGCCGGCAAGGCGGCGGGCGAAAAGGCCAAGGCCGCCGGCATCAAGTCGTTCCTGTGCGTGAACCACTATGCGACGAACCCGGCTTCGTTCGAACGCTGCCGCGGTTTCGCCGAGGCGATCGGCGCCGACGTCAAGACCTCGACGCTCGACGCGGGCCAGGACCCGACCGGCGTGCAGTCCAAAGTCAGCGCGTTCCTGCGCAATCATCCGGACACCCAGGCGGTGCTCGCGCTCGGCCCGCTGTCGGCCGATCCAACCTTGAAGGCGCTGCAACAGATGGGCCTTGCCGGCAAGCTCTGGTTCGCCACGTTCGACTTCGACAGCGACATCGCGAAGGGCATCCAGAACGGCACGATCCAGTTCGCGATCGACCAGCAGCCGTATTTGCAGGGCTATATCCCGGTTGCCGTGCTCGCGATCGCGAAGAAGAACCAGACGACCGATCCGGTGAAGATCCGCGAGATTCTGCAGGCGAATCCGAAGTTCAAGGAGCGGCTCGACACCTACGGGCTCGCGCCGTCGTATGGGCCGCGCAATATCGGCTCGGGTCCGGGCTTCATCACGAAGGCCAACGTCGACAAGGTACTCAAATACGCGGGGCAATATCGCTGACTGCGCGGCAACGCAGCGCCTGAGCAGGCCGCCGCGCCGGCGGCCCACGGTTGAATTCATCAGTTCCAACGCCCGCGGTGCCGCGTCGATCGGCTTGCCGGCGTATCAAGGAGAGCTTCAATGGGTGTCGCCGATCTTTTCCATCCCAATCACCGCAAACCGCCCGCGTCCGATCCGCAGGACCCGGCTGCATCAGCGGCCACCTCAGGGGCCACCTCAGCAGCCACATCGGCCACCGCGCCGGACGAACGCGTGCGCGAGGAATCCTGGTTCCGGCACCTGCTGAACCGCCCCGAATTCGCGGCGCTCGCCGGCACCGTGATGGTGTTCCTCGTGTTCGGCCTCGCGGCCGGCAACTCGGGGATGTTCAACCTCGACGGCATCATGAACTGGTCGCAGGTCGCGGCCTATCTCGGCCTGATCTCGGTCGGCGCGTGCATGCTGATGATCGCCGGCGAGTTCGACCTGTCGATCGGCTCGATGATCGGCTTTGCCGGCATGATGGTCGCGCTGCCGACCATGTACTTCCACTGGCCGATCTGGCTCGCGATCCTGTTCGCGTTCGCCGGCTCGATGCTGCTCGGCGCGCTCAACGGCTACCTCGTGATGCGCACGCGGCTGCCGTCGTTCATCGTCACGCTCGCGTTCCTGTTCATTCTGCGCGGCCTCACGCTCGCGCTCTCGGTGATGTTCGCCGACCGCACGATCATCTCCGGCGTCGGCGACGTCGCGCGCGAGGACTGGTTCGCGCACACGTTCTTCCAGGGCGTCGCCTTCAAAGGGCTGTTCGTCTCGCTCGGCCATCTCGGCCTCGTGAAGATGCTCGACAACGGCACGCCGCTCGTGCCGGGCATACCCAAGGTCCTGCTGTGGTGGCTCGCGCTGGCCGTGGTCTGCGCATTCACGCTCGCGAAAACGCGCTTCGGCAACTGGATCTTCGCGGTCGGCGGCGACGCCAACGCAGCCAAGAACGTCGGCGTGCCGGTGCGCCGCGTGAAGATCTCGCTGTTCGTGCTGACCGCGTTCTGCTCGGCCCTGTATGCGGTGCTGCAGGTGTGCGATATCGGCTCGGCGGCCGCCGACCGTGGTTTGCAAGCCGAATTCGAGGCGATCATCGCGGCCGTGATCGGCGGCACATTGCTCACGGGCGGCTACGGCTCGGTGGTCGGTGCCTGCTTCGGCGCGCTGATCTTCGGCGTGGTGCAGATCGGCATCACCTACACCAATGTCGACTCGGACTGGTTCCGCGTGTTCCTCGGCGTGATGCTGCTGTTCGCCGTGCTGTTCAATCACTACGTACGCGGCCGCGTCGCCGCATCGCGCTAACGCGCCCGGCAAGGAGTTCATGATGACCGACCTCGAACAGAACGCGGACGACACCATCCTCGCGCTCGAAAACGTCAGCCGCTATTTCGGCAACATCATCGCGCTGAACGACATCACGCTGCGCCTCAAACGCGGCGAGGTGCACTGCCTGCTCGGCGACAACGGCGCCGGCAAATCGACGCTGATCAAGACGCTCGCGGGCGTCCATCAGCCGAGCGCCGGCACCTATCTGGTGGACGGCAAGCCGGTACGCTTCACCTCGCCGAAAGACGCGCTCGATCTCGGCATCGCGACCGTCTATCAGGACCTGGCGCTGGTGCCGCTGCTGTCGGTCGCGCGCAACTTCTTCATGGGCCGCGAGCCGAACAGGAAACTATTCGGCTTCCTGAACGTGATGGACCTCGACACCTGCGCGAGCACCGCGCGCGACAAGCTCGCCGAAATGGGCATCAACGTGCGCGACCCGCATCAGCCGATCGGCACGATGTCGGGCGGCGAGCGGCAATGTCTCGCGATCGCGCGCGCAATCCACTTCGGCGCGCGCGTGCTGATTCTCGACGAACCGACCGCCGCGCTCGGCGTGAAGCAGAGCTTCAACGTGCTGAAGCTGATTCACAAGGCGCGCGCCAAGGGCATCTCGGTGATTTTCATCACGCACAACGTGCATCACGCCTATCCGATCGGCGATTCGTTCACGCTGCTCAATCGCGGCAGATCGCTCGGCACGTTCACGAAAGAAACGATCAGCAAGGACCAGGTGCTCGACATGATGGCCGGCGGCGCCGAGATGCAGAAAATGATGGGCGAACTCGAAGGCGCGACCATCTGAGCTTCGCGCGGATCGCACGTCGTCCGCCTAACCCGCGTGGCCTTCGACCATGCCCCGTTATTCAGGATTCTTCATGAACCATTCCAGCATATCGCGTGCGACCGCGCCGGGTTCGGATACCGGTGCGGGCACCGCGCGCGGCAGCCGCTTCGCGCCGGGACGCGCGCGCGACATCATCTGCCTCGGCCGTCTCGCCGTCGATCTGTACGCGCAGCAGGTCGGCGCGCGGCTCGAAGACGTATCGAGCTTCGCGAAGTATCTCGGCGGTTCGTCGGCGAATATCGCCTTCGGCTGCGCGCGGCTCGGACTCGATGCGGCGATGCTCGCGCGCGTCGGCGACGATCACATGGGCCGCTTTCTCACCGAAACGCTCGCGAATGAAGGCTGCGACGTGAGCCGCGTGCGCGTCGATCGCCAGCGGCTGACCGCGCTCGTGCTGCTCGGCCTCAAGGACCGCGACACGTTCCCGCTGATCTTCTACCGCGACGACTGCGCCGATATGGCAATCGACGCGGCCGATTTCGACGAGGCCTTTATCGCCTCGTCGAAAGCGCTGCTGATTACCGGCACGCACTTCTCGACGGAGCAGGTGAACCGCGCGAGCCGCCGCGCGCTCGACTACGCGCGCCGCAACCAGGTGCGCACGGTGCTCGACATCGACTATCGTCCGGTGCTGTGGGGACTCACCGGCAAGGCCGACGGCGAGACGCGTTTCGTCGCGAGCGAAGGCGTCACCGCGCATTTGCAGCGCATTCTGCCGCTGTTCGACCTCGTGATCGGCACCGAGGAAGAATTCCGCATCGCCGGCGGCAAGAGCGAACTGATCGACGCGCTCGCGATGGTGCGCGCGGTCACGCCGGCCACGCTCGTGCTCAAGCGCGGGCCGCTCGGCTGCCAGATCATCGACGGCAACGTGCCGGCTTCGCTCGACGAGATGCCGGTTCACGGCGGCGTCGAAGTCGAGGTGCTGAACGTGCTCGGCGCGGGCGATGCATTTGCGTCGGGCTTTCTGTCCGGCTGGCTGCGCGACCGGCCGCTCGACGCCTGCGCGCGCGCCGCGAACGCGAGCGGCGCGCTGGTGGTCTCGCGGCACGGCTGTGCCCCGGCCATGCCGACGCCCGCCGAACTCGACTACTTCCTTGGCGAAGCACAAGCCGATCCGCAACGGATGCGCCGGCCCGACCGCGACGCGAAGCTCGCGCGCCTGCATCGCGTATCGCCGGCACGCAAGCCCTGGCATGAAGTGCTCGGCTTCGCGTTCGATCATCGCAATCAGTTTTTCGAACTGGCGCAGCAAACCGGCGCCGACGAAGCGCGCGTTGCGCATCTGAAGAACCTGTTCGTCGAAGCGGTCGCGCAGACCGAACACGCGCTGCATCTGCAAGGCCGCATCGGCGTGCTGATCGACGACCGCTACGGTCAGGACGCGCTCAATGCCGCGACCGGCCGCGGCTGGTGGATCGGCCGCCCGGTCGAGCTGCCGGGTTCGGTGCCGCTCGTGTTCGATCAGGGCCGCTCGATCGGCACGACGCTGCTCGCGTGGCCGAAGGAGCACGTTGCGAAGTGCCTCGTGCAGTTTCATCCCGACGAGCCGATCGAGCAGCGCCTCGAACAGGAAGCGCAATTGCGCGCGCTTTACGATGCGACCCAGGCGAGCGGCCATGAACTGCTGCTCGAGGTGATTCCGCCGAAGCACGCGTCGCTGCCGCAGGGGCCCGACATCGTGTATCGCGCGCTCAAGCGTCTCTACAACCTCGGCATCTATCCCGAGTGGTGGAAGCTCGAACCGATGGACGCCGCGCAATGGCACGCCATCGATACGCTGATCGCCGAGCGCGACCCGTATTGCCGTGGCGTCGTGCTGCTCGGTTTGTCGGCGGCCGTCGAGCAGTTGAGCGAGGGCTTTCGCGCGGCCGCGCGGTCGGCGACGTGCCGCGGCTTTACGGTCGGCCGCACGATCTTTCACGACCCGAGTCAGGCGTGGCTGGCCGGAGAAATCGGCGATGACGAACTGATCGCGCGCGTGCGCCATACGTTCGAAACGCTGATCGCCGCCTGGCGAGCCGCCCAGGGCACGCCGCATCAGGTTCACCAGGAGCAGGCCGCATGAACAAACGCATCATGCAGGACGACGCCTTATCGGCGAGCAGCGCCGCGCAGACCCATGCGCAAACACAGGAGCAAGCACAGGCGCACGCGAATGCCGGCGCCACGCTGCGCCTGACGATGGCCCAGGCGCTGGTGCGCTATCTCGCCGCGCAACGCGTCGCCAGCGAAGACGGCAGCGGCACCGAGCCGCTGTTCGGCGGCGTGTTCGCGATCTTCGGCCACGGCAACGTCGCGGGCATCGGCGAGGCACTGTACCAGCATCGCGACGAATTGCCGACGCTGCGCGCGCATAACGAGCAGGCGATGGCACATAGCGCGATCGCCTATGCGAAGGCGCATTTCCGCCGCCGCATGATGGCGGTCACTACCTCGATCGGCCCGGGCGCGACGAATCTGCTGACCGCCGCCGCGCTCGCGCACGTGAACCGCCTGCCGGTGCTGCTGTTGCCCGGCGACATCTTCGTCTCGCGCGCGCCCGACCCGGTGTTGCAGCAGCTCGAAGATTGCGCCGACGGCGGCGTCTCCGCCAACGATGCGTTCAAGCCGCTGTCGCGCTACTTCGATCGCATCGTGCATCCGGCGCAATTGCTGAGCGCCTTGCCGCGCGCGATACGCGTGCTGACCGACGCCGCGTTGTGCGGCCCCGTCACGCTTGCCTTGCCGCAGGACGTGCAGGCGCAGGCGTGGGATTTTCCGGCTGACTTCTTCGCGACGCGCGTGATCCGCTTTCATGCGCCCGCGCCGCGAATCGACGAGATCGAGGCGGCGTGCGCGCGTTTGCGGCAGGCAAAGCATCCGCTGATCGTCGCGGGCGGCGGCGTGCTGTACGGCCGCGCGGCCGACGCGCTGCAGCACTTCGCGAGCGCGCACGGCATACCGGTCGCCGAAACGCAGGCCGGCAAGAGCGCGCTCGCGTGGAACGATCCGCTGAACACGGGCGCGCTCGGCGTGACCGGCTCGCCGGCCGCCAACGCGCTCGCGCACGATGCCGACTGCGTGCTCGCGGTCGGCACGCGTCTGCAAGACTTCACGACCGGCTCGAATACGCTGTTCACGCAAGCCGACGTGATCGCGATCAACGCCAATGCGTTCGACGGCCTCAAGCATCGCGCGCTCGTCGTCGAGGCCGATGCGCGGCTCGCGCTCGATGCGCTCGGCGAATCGCTGCACGGCTGGCACGCGGAGCGCGCATGGACCGCGCGTGCGCACAAACTCGCGGCAAGCTGGCGCGACACCGTGCACACGCTCACGCATGCGCCGCAACGCGACGCCGTGCTGCCCTACGAGGGCGACGTGATCGGCGCGGTGCAGCGTTCGAGCACGCATTCGGCGAACGACGACATCGTCGTGTGCGCGGCCGGCACGCTGCCCGCCGAATTGCACAAGCTGTGGCGCGCGGGCCGGCCTGGCGCGTATCACGTCGAATACGGCTATTCGTGCATGGGCTACGAGATCGCGGGCGGACTCGGCGTGAAGCTCGCGCGGCCCGAGCGCGAGGTGATCGTGATGCTCGGCGACGGCAGTTATCTGATGCTCAACAGCGAGATCGCAACCTCGGTGATGCTCGACGCGAAGCTGATCGTCATCGTGCTCGACAATCGCGGCTTCGGCTGCATCAACCGCTTGCAGCAAGCCTGCGGCGGCGCGCCGTTCAACAATCTGCTCGCGGACAGCTTGCAGGGCGCAGCCGGCGCGCCACGCATCGACTTCGCCGCGCATGCGCGCGCGCTCGGCGCCGAGGCCGAGCACGTGGGCCATCTTGCCGAACTCGAAGCGGCGCTGCGGCGCGCCCGCGCGGCCACGCGCACGTACGTCATCAGTATCGACACCGATCCGGCCCGCACCACCGGCGACGGCGGCTGGTGGTGGGAAGTCGCGGTGCCCGAAGTCTCGCCGCGCGAGGCGGTGCGCGTCGCGCGCGCGAAATACGACGCGCAGCTTGCCGCGCGCGCCGAGCCGCCCGCATCCCTGCCGCACGACGCTCGCCACGCTCACGAATGAGGACGCCCGCATGACTGCTTTCGACGTACGTATCGGCATCAACCCGCTCTCGTGGATGAACGACGACCTGCCCTCGCTCGGCGGCGAAACGCCGCTTGAAGTCGCGCTGACCGAGGGCCGCCAGATCGGTTATGAAGGTTTCGAACTCGGCAACAAGTTTCCACGCGAGCCGCAGGCGTTGAAGACGCTACTCGCGCGCTACGACCTCGCGCTCGTTTCCGGCTGGTATTCCGGAGAACTGGCGAAGCGCAGTGTCGCCGAGGAAATCGCCGCCGTCGGTCCGCATCTCGAACTGCTCGCGCAAAACGGCGCGACGGTGATGGTGTATGGCGAAGTCGCCGATTCGATTCAGGGCGCGGCGCGGCCGCTTTATCAACGGCCGCGTTTTTTCAGCGACGCGCAATGGTCCGGCTACACAGCACGGGTCGACGAATTCGCGCGCTATACGTTGAGCCATGGCGTGCGGCTTGCGTACCATCATCATATGGGCGCCTATGTCGAGACGCCGGCCGACGTCGATCAACTGATGGCACGCACGAGCGATGCGGTCGGCCTGCTGTTCGACGCGGGGCACATCACGTTTGCGGGCGGCGATCCGCTCGCGGTGCTCGACCAGCACATCGCGCGCGTCTGCCACGTGCATTGCAAGGACGTGCGGCCCGCGGTCATGAAGCTCGCGCGCAATCGCAACTGGAGTTTTCTCGATGCGGTAATCGCAGGCGCGTTCACGGTGCCGGGCGACGGGGCCGTGGATTTTGCCGGCATCATCGGCCGGCTGAAGCGGCATGGTTATCGCGGCTGGCTCGTCGTCGAAGCGGAACAGGACCCGGTGGTCGCGCCGTCGTTCGAGTATGCCCAGAAGGGTTATCGGACTTTGCGCACGCTCGCCGATGCACCGCTCGATACGCTCGACGGCACGGGCAAGGAGGCAGCATGAGTTTATTGGTGAAGGCGCAGCGCGAAGGCCAAACGATCGCGCGAGTCACGCCGCAGTCGGCCTGCTGGCGTTATGTAGGATTTGCCGCGTACCGGCTCGGCACGAGCGAAATCGTGCACGTATTCGAGCCGTCGCGCGAGGTATGCATCGTCGTGCTGACCGGGGCTGTCGATATCGAAACGCCCAACGCGAAGTGGACCTCGCTTGGTTCGCGCGACAGCGTGTTCGAAGACGCCGCGCCGTATGCGGTCTATCTGCCGCCGAACGTGCGAGCGACCGTGCGCGCGAACCGCGATGCGGAGATCGGCATCGCAAGCGCGCCGGCCACGGGCGAGTACCCCGCGCGGCTCATCGAGCCCGCCTCGATGAAGCGCTCGACACGCGGCAGGTCGCTCAATACGCGCTACGTCTGCGATGTTCTTCCGCAGACCGAGCCTGCCGAATCGCTGCTCGTCGTCGAAGTGAGAACGCCGGGCGGCCATGCGTCGAGCTATCCGCCGCACAAGCACGACACCGACAACATCCCTCACGAGAGTTCGCTCGAAGAGACTTACTATCACCGGCTCGATCCGCCGCAAGGCTTCGCGTTTCAGCGCGTCTACACCGATTCGCGCGATATCGACGAATCGATGGCCGTCGAGAATCACGACGTCGTGATGGTGCCGCGCGGCTATCATCCGGTCGTCGTGCCATATGGGTACGACTCGTATTATCTGAACGTGATGGCCGGCAGCCAGCGCACCTGGCATTTCCACAACGACCCGGCGCACGAGTGGATTATCAATAAGGATGCTTGATCAATTATGCTGCGCGGTGCTTTGACGGCACCGTGCAGCGCGATTCGCATCGCGCTCCCGTACGCCGCTCACTGCGTCGCTCACTGCCCCGCTTTTCTCGCGGCAAGATCGACGCGCAGCGTGCCGTCCTCGTCCATGCGCACCGTCCCCTTCGAGACGTCGCGACGGTAGCCATACAGGTCGAACTTCATTGCGCCGGAGTTCGAACTGTCCTCGATATAGGTGCGCGTATTCGTGACGAGCGAGTTGAACATCTTCACGTCGCCGGCCTCGATCCATACGAAGCTATGCCCCGCGCCGGCCGGCGGCTTCGCAACGGCCGCGCTGTCGCGCCTGAACTTCAGCACGAGCCCGGCCTCGGTAACGGTCGCGCTCGCGAGCCGCGAGATCAGCGCGGGCGGCGGAAACACCGTGTACTGGTCGAACACGAGCTCGTTGCCCTTGAGCGCGACGCCCTTGCGCGTGAACGGCGTCAACGACGCGAGCGGAATATCGAGCGCGCGCAGCAGACCCGCTTGCGGCACGCCGAGCACTTTCACCTCGGCGGGACGATAGACCAGATGCCGTTCGTCCGCCGCGCTGATCGTGCCGCTCATCGTGGTCGGCAGCCATACGCCGGGAAAATGATTCCATAGCTTGATGCCGCCCGTCACTTCGAGCTGGCCGTCGACCGGCTTCAGTTGCAGATCGTTGAGCGAGCGCGGCGCATAGTCGAGCAGATAGTCGTTGAAGAGCGCGGCCATTGCGGGCCACGGTTCGACGACCTCGCCGCCGATGATATGAATGTCGTACTGGTCGGGATCGTCTAAATCGACGGGCTCTCCGGGCTTTTTCGGCACCATCTGCGCATCGAGCGAGCGCACGTGAAAGCCGATGCGCCCTGCTACGTAGAAGTCGACGTTCTGCACGTGAATCAGCGGCGCGGGCCCCGACGAATGGCGTTCGTCGCCGAGTGCTGAAGCAGACAACGAAGCCGGCGCCGCGAGACTCCGGCGCTTGAACGCGACGCGCGTGGCGAGCGGAGTCGCATGCGCCGCCGATGCGATGCGTAAATTCTGCGGCACGTATTGCCAGATCGCGCGGGCCTGCGCGAGCGAGGCCTGCTGCGTGCGCAGCAGGCTGTCGTTATAGCGTGCGCTCGCGCTGCCGGTTTGCGGCGATTGCGGCGATTGCGACGACCCGGTCTTCGACGCGCTCGCGAGCGTCGGATACGACGGCAGATGCACGTCGAGCGCGCCCGCTTCGTCGAACGTGAAATAGCCGGCGGCCATCTGCTCGCGGTAGTGGTACAGATCGAGCACGAACGGCGCGGCATCGGCCGCGACGTTCGCTGCATTCGCTGCATTCGCTGCATTCGCTGCATTCGCTGCATTCGCTGCATTCGCTGCATTCGCTGCATTCGCTGCATTCGCTGCATTCGCTGCATTCGCTGCATTCGCTGCATTCGCTGCATTCGCTGCATTCGCTGCATTCGATCCGGTCGATGCAAGCGGCGTGATCGCCATGTCGATATTCATCGGCATCGAGCGCATGAACTTCACGTCGCCGCCCTGCACGAGCAGACCGTGCGCGGGCATCGTCGCGGGCCACGCGATGTTCGGCACGGTGCCGTCGTCGAGCGTGAAGCGCACGCCCGACGCGCTCGTTTGAATCTGCGTGATCGTCATGCGCAGCGCGGGCGGCGGCGTCAGTTTCGCGACCTGCATGACGACGTCGTCGCCATCGAGCCGCGCGATCGGCGTGTTGACCTTGAGCAGATCGGCCATCCGCACGTGCGCGGCCTGCATCAGTTTGTCCGCGCCGATGCCCGCCACTTCGACGTGATCGGGATGAAACACGAGTTCGTCAGGATTGCGCATCGACAGCGAGCCGGTCAGCGCGATCGGCACCCACGTGTCGCGATGCATCTCGCCCGTGATGCGCAGATTGCCGCCGTCCTGCGGCACGACGCGCATATTGCGCAGCGGCGAGCCCTGATACTGGAACAGATAACGATCGAAAATCGCGGTGAGCTTCGCGCTGTCGAGCGTGACGTCGCCACGGTGCACGTGGATCGTCGCGCTGGTCGGGTCGTCGAAGACGATCGGCTGACCGGGGCGTGTCGGCGTCAGCGTCGCGGCCATGTCGTGAATCATGAAACCGATCTCGCCCGTCACCCGAAAATCGACGTCGCGCACGAACATGAGCGAACCGTCGATGCCGGAATCGCGCAGCGTCAGCACGCGGCTGCGCGTTTCGTGCATGCCGCTCGCCGAGGGCACGCGCGCGGCGATCTGTTGCTCGGCAGCCCGTTGCCTCGCCTTGTCGCGTTCGAGCGTGGGACGTGATGCGGGTGTCGTACCGGGCGATGCGTTCGCGGTCACGTTCGCCTCTGCTTCGCGATCCTGATTGCCCGGTGCGCTCGCCGCGCGTTGTTGTGCCTTCGATGCGGCATCGGCCGGCATCGAGTCCGCGGTCGAGCTAGCATCCGCGCATGCGGACATCAGCAAGGCGGCGGCCAGTAGCGCCGCGCCCGCGCCGAACCGCGAACTCCAGGAACGCCGGGAATGCCTGGCATGCCCGGCTCGATCCAACGGACCCAGATGCACTTCAACGCACGCCTCGATGTTCGCTCCGACGCGCTCGACACTCAACGCCACCTGCCGTTTCATCATGTCTCCTCCTGAAGCCGCGGCGCGTCTTTTGCGCGTCTAACGCGGCGGGGTTCGGCGCATTCATGAACTCGGGCGGAAGTCGCGTGTACGAGCCCTGCACAGGCTTCGAACATCGCTTCGCCGTTGCGCGCCGCTGACTCGATTGTCTTTATTTGTCCGCGCGTTGCCGACAAGATTTCTGGAGGACGCTCACCAAACGATCAATCGTTTGAATCGCACGAGCGAATCGATGGAAAGCCCCATACACGGGGCCTGTGCGGCAGGTCGCGATGAACGGTTCAAACGCCATTGCAAACGTGTATCGGCACTTCAGACCGTGCCAGCGCGAGCCACGCCAATAATCAGGTGCTCGAAACGTGTACCGCACCTCATGCGGCAAAGCACTCAACCCGCGATTGCGGCCGCGCCGCTCAACCGACACCAAGCCACTCGCGCATCACGTCGTCGCGCCCGAGAAACGCATCGAGCGCGCCGTCGAACACGATCTCGCCATGCCCCATCACGGCGACGCGACTGGCGATTTCCCGCGCGATCACGAGGCGCTGCTCGATCAGCAGCATCGCGACGCCGCGCTCGCGCAACGTGCGCAGGCACCCGGCGACCTGCTCCATCACGCCGCTCGCGAGACCTTCGCCGGGTTCGTCGATCAGCAGCAGATCGGGATCGCCGAGCAACGCCCGCGCGAGCGCGAGCATCTGCTGCTCGCCGCCCGACAGCGCGCCGGCGCGCGTATGCCGGCGCTCGGCCAGCACGGGGAACAGCGCGTAGGCATCATCGAGTGTAAAGCGCGGCGTGCGCTTGCGCGGCGAGATACCGAGCAGCAGATTTTCATGCACGCTCAGCGCCGCGAACACGTCGCGATGTTCGGCCACATAGCCAAGGCCAAGCCGCGCGATTTCGAAGGTGCGCAGCCCGGCGAGCGAACGGCCCGCGAAACGCAACTCGCCCTCGCTGCGCACGAGGCCCATGATCGCGCGCGCAAGCGTCGAGCGCCCCGAGCCGTTGCGGCCGACGAGCGCGAGCACTTCGCCGCGCGCGAGGCCGAGCGTGACGCCGTGCAAGGCCTGGCTCGCGCCATACCACGCGTGCAGATCGCGGATCTCGAGCAGCGCGCTCATGTGCGCTCGCCCAGATACGCAGCCCGCACTGCCTCGTCGGCGCGAATCGCCGCCGGCGAACCGGTCGCGATGATGCGCCCCTGCACGAGCACCGAAATGCGGTCGGCAAGCGCGAAGACCGCGTCCATGTCGTGCTCGACCATCAGCAGCGTGCGGCCCGTCGTGGTCTCGCGAATCAGCTCGATCGCGCGAGCCGCTTCCGCGCGGTTCATGCCGGCGGTCGGCTCGTCGAGCAGCAAGGTGTGCGCGCCGCCCGCGAGCGCGATGCCGAGATCGAGCGCGCGCTGTTCCGCGTAACTGAGCGTGCCGGCCGGCACGTCGCGGCGCGCGCCAAGGCCGACCGCGTCGAGCACCTCTGCCGCGCGCGCATCGATCGCCGGCGAGCCGGTCACGCGCTGCCACCAGCGCGTACGGTCGCGCTCGGCGAGCATGGCCGCGCAGCGCAGGTTGTCGAGCACGCTAAGCCGCGCGAACACACTCGTGCTCTGGAAACTGCGCGCGAGGCCGCGGCGCGCGATCGCAGCCGGCGCGAGCCGTGTGATCTCCGCGCCGAACAGATGGATGCGTCCCGCGCTCGGCCGTGCACCGCCCGCGATCAGATTGAACAGCGTCGACTTGCCCGCGCCGTTCGGGCCGATCAGCGCATGCCGCTCGCCAGGCTCGATCTCGAGATCGACACCGCGCAGAATCCGCGTCGCACCGAAACGCTTTTCGATGTTGTAGAGACCCAGTGCCGGGATCATCGCGTCTCTCCGCTGGATGACGCAACGCGAGCGCGCCCGGCTTGAGGGGCGAGACGAGCGTGCGCGCGCATCGCATAGCGCGTGGTCAGCGCACCGAACGCGGCAAGCAAGGCCAGCGCCACGGCGGGCCACCACGACACCGCGCTCAACGCCGATGCAAGCGGCGCACCGTCAGCCCCCGCGTTTGCGCCGAAGCCGAAGATCGCGCCCGCCGCGCCCTCGTCCGCGCCGAATCGCGCGGCAGGCAAGAGTGTGTTCCTCCGTCTAGTACGCGTTGCTCGCGGACATATGAACATCACACAGCTCTTAAGTTCCAGTGTCATCTTTCCTCGCTACT